>JAYWCS010000286.1:0-11355 GCA_043780315.1 Bacteroidota bacterium
GACGCTTTCTGCCTGTCATAACGGAAAGACGCCCGAAATACAGGTTGTATCGGGAGTTGACTCTGATCCGGCCTATCAAACGATCAACGACAGCATCCGGCAATTTCCCATGGAGGCCGCGCTCTACCTTCGTCGTGCCGCCCGGTTGACGCTGACAAACGCCCACGATGAAGCGTATGCGGACTTTAAAAAAGCCTGGACCCTTGAACCGGTGCCGCAGAATGGATTGCCCTTAGCCGCCAACCTGCAGGTACTGGGTAAAAACAAAGAACGATTTTTAATCCTGAAGACTCTGCATCACCAGAGTCCATCCGACCCGCAGGTGGGCCGCCTGCTCGCGGACGCCTATGCAACGGACGGCAATTCAAAGCAGGCATTGATTTCGTACAACGAAATGCTGGCCATGGATTCGCTCGATGCGGAAACGTATTATGAAAAAGCCATTCTGCTGGAACAGTTAAAAGACACCACTCAGGCGATCGTCAGTCTTCAAAAAGCGTATGCTATTCGGGGCGTAGACACCTACGGACTGGAACTGGCCCATCTGTATGCCGAACAAAAAAATCCCAAGGCATTACAGATCTGTGATTTCATTCTCAAACACGACGCGGACCAGCTTTTCATAGACCCGCTTTTTATCAAAGGGATCTTTTATTCCAATGTCAAATTATACTTAAAGGCCATTGAACAGTTTGATATCTGCATCAAGCGTGACTGGAAAACAACCGACGCCTACCTGGAAAAAGGAAGGGCCTATTTCCATATGCAAAAATTTCAGGAAGCCATCCAGACTTTTAACATGGCCATTACCGTTAGCAATACCGATCCGGATGCCTACTACTGGTTGGGTCGCAGTTATGAATCCTTATTTCGTAAAACAGATGCAATCATCAACTATCAAAAAGCCGTGGCGCTGGATAAAAATTTTACCGAAGCCCGGCAAAGGATTAAAAACCTCGACTCCGGATTTGTTGAACCTACGCGGTAACGCTACATTTGTTTAACCTGGTTTTATTTAAAAATGCATACATGCCCCTGATTGCTCCCTCCCTGCTCGCCTCTGATTTTCTTCACCTCGAGGAGGTTTGCAAACTGATAAATGAAAGCGAGGCAGACTGGTTCCATCTCGACGTGATGGATGGCCGCTTTGTACCTAATATCAGTTTCGGTATTCCGGTGATCGAACACATCCGCCGGTCGGCAAAAAAAATATGCGATGTGCACCTGATGATAGAAGAACCGGAAAAACTCACGCCCGCTTTTAAAAAAGCAGGCGCCGATACGCTGATCATTCATTTGGAAACCTGCCGGAACCTGCACAGTAATATTCAGCAAATCCGCGCACTCGGTATGCAACCGGCCGTTGCCATCAACCCGCACACCCCGGTAGAAATGCTTAAAGACATTCTCGCCGACCTCTACCATGTACTCGTGATGAGTGTCAATCCGGGTTTCGGGGGACAATCATTCATTCCCCATTCTCTTGAAAAAATCAGGGAGTTGAAAAAAATGATTCTTACAACCGGCAAGGACATCTTGATCGAAGTGGATGGCGGCGTGACACTGGATAATGCCTCGGCCATCGTGGAAGCGGGCGCAGATATACTGGTTGCCGGCAGCAGCATTTTTCAATCGGAGGATCCCAAAGAAGTTATCCGGCAGATGAAGCGGATCAAATGAGGGGAAGTATTTTTATATTTTTATTTTTATTCCTCCTGCTTTCCCTGTCTGCCCAAAAACCAACCGCGTGGATATCGGGAAAAATCGTAGATGAAAACGACCTCCCACTATCAAAAGTATCTATCCGTTTTCTGGGTCGCGAATCAGGACTCAGCAGCACCGATTCCGGTACCTTCCGATTGCATGTTCCCGGAGATAAAGCATTCGCATTGATCTTTTCTTATACCGGCTATAAAGAATTCCAGCAAAATTTTATACTTAATTATAAAGAAGAAGAGCGGGTTATCATTCGTATGGAAAGATCTGCGGGCAACCTGGAGAAGGTTACAGTCACCAACGAGCGTGACCGCAAGGAAGCCGGACTTATTCACATCAACCCGCGCAATGCGGTCAACATCCCCACACCCGTCGGCGGCATTGAAAGTCTGATTAAAGTATTTGTGGGTTCAAATAACGAACTCACCTCCCAGTATACTGTGCGGGGTGGCAATTACGATGAAAACCTGATTTATGTAAATGATTATGAAATTTTTCGTCCCTATCTGGTGAGCAATGCGCAACAGGAAGGACTTAGTTTCATCAATCCGGAAATGACGCGTAATGTGAGTTTTTATAATGGAGGCTTCCAGGCAAAATATGGCGACAAAATTTCTTCCGTTCTGGATATAGAATATAAAAAACCGGTCAGCTTCGGCGGCTCCGCGTACCTCGGTTTACTGGAACAGGGTCTGGAACTGGAGGGCCAATCGGACAACAAACGATTCACTTATATCGTCGGTGTGCGTAACAGAAGTTTTTCGAATATCCTCCGTGCGCAGGAAACCAAAGGAAATTACACCCCTTCGTCTACCGACTTACAGGCTCTATTCAGCTACCAGCTGAATCCGAAAAGTTCCCTTGAATTATTTACGGTATTTTCCCAGACTTTTTTCAATCTCATTCCGGCTTCCGCTCAGTTGAGCACCGCCGTTTTCTCTCCTTATTTTACGGCCAACCTGGGGCTCGATATTGTATATGCGGGACAGGAAAAAGATAAATATAAAACCGGCCTGATCGGCCTGACCTGGAATCAGCAGATCAATAAAAATCTGAAATTAAAATGGCTTCTTTCCACTTTCAGCGATAAAGAAAGTCAGAACTATGATATCACGGGAGATTATTTATTTGGAGAACGGGATTTTGATAAAAGCAGTCCTGATTTTGGCAAAATAACGAACCCCCTGGGCACGGGAAGCAACCAGCAATTTGCACGCGATAATCTGCAGATTCACTTATACAGTTTCGCCCATAAAGGGTATTTAAGTAAAGAAAATAGATTCCTGCAGTGGGGCGTTGGCGCAGAATTACAAACCGTACAGGATCATCTGCATGAATGGCTGTACGAAGATTCTGCTGGATATTCGCTTCCCTATCAGCCGGGCTCCTTGAATCTGAATGATGTGGTAAATGGAGATCACAATTTAAAAATCGGCCGCTTCAGCGGATTTCTACAGGAAAACAGAACTTTCAGCGATCATCCCGCTTTCTCGCTCCAAGCCGGCGTGCGTTTTAATTACAATACATTCACCCAACAATTTTTATTGTCTCCCCGGATGGGTATTTCCTGGAAACCCGCAAAAAGCAAATCGGATATCATCTATAAAGCCGCGATCGGCATTTATGATCAACCGCCTTTTTATCGGGAACTGCGCACACCGGACGGAACGATTAACCCGGCAGTAAAAGCACAACAAAGTTTTCAGGCAACGGCTGGTTTTGATATTAATTTCCATAAGAATGAAAAACCATTCCGGCTTTCGGTGGAAGCATATTATAAAGACCTCTGGAATGTAAACGCCTATAATATCAACAATGTAATTATCCAGTATTTTGCAAACAACCAGGCGAAAGCGTATGCCGTGGGAGTAGAAGGAAGAATTTTTGCTAATCTGGTAAAAGATGCCGAAAGCTGGATCAGCATCGGCATCATGCAAACCAAAGAAAAAATCAACGGAGCAAGCTACTATAATTATACCCTCGATTCACATAACAAACCACTCGACAGTACGCTGGTTCATCAGGGATGGATCCGGAGACCCTCCGACCGGTTATTAACCCTGGGAATGTTTATCCAGGATTATTTGTCAACCAATAAAAATTTCAAGGTTTACCTGAATCTGATCTACGGAAGCAACCTTCCCTATAGTATACCCGGCAGTGTGAAATACCGCAATGCTCTGATCATTGATCCCTATATCCGGGCTGATCTGGGATTCAGCGCGTTGTTGCTGGATAATGACAAATCGAACAGGAGAAGCCATAGCCCCTTTCGCACGTTCGAAAACATCTGGGCCACGCTGGAAATATTCAATGTGATAGACCGCGAAAACACTATTTCCTACCTCTTCGTAAAAGACTTTTCCAATACCACTTACGCGCTGCCCCAACGGCTCACGCCCCGGCTTTTAAATCTGAAATTAATAGCCCGTTTCTAATGACCTTCCAAAAAAGATCAAATTTTTCCCAATCCGGGAGATTTATGCCTCCAGATATCTTTGTAAGACGTTGATTATAAGAAAATTAAGAGTTGGCAAAGGAATCGCTTTGTATTTAGAAAATATCCTTGTATGAAATCGATCCAAACCCTGATTGAAACACTGAAAGACCTGATTGCGGAAGCCACCCAAAGCCGCTCTGAATACAATAACAGGCAACTGATTCCGATTCCCGTGCCTGTATCGGAAAGGAAATTACCAAACAATCAACATATTCATTAAGATGTTCTACCTAACCGATGAAGCTGACTCTAATGTAAATCCTATGATTGAAATCGCGAGTTTTCCTAAAACGTTTTCCGATGACATCACGGTTGAAATCGACGCTGATACTGCAGATCATTGTATCATTGTTCTTTCCAATCAGGCGGGTAGAATTTTACGTATGATGGGAGTAAATGTGAACGAGGGGAAAACAAATATTCATGTGGAGAATGTAACGTCACTCGAAGCCGGAATTTATCAACTTAGCGTAAAAAATACGAACGCAAATACTTTATATAGTTCTATACTTACCAAATTCTAATTCAGTTTCCAAGTTTAATACAGTTACCAAGTTTTAGTACTGCATTTCTTCTGATTACGAAAGGGGCCTTTTCAGGCTCCTTCTTTGTTTTATGCCAGGTCCGGATTTCATATTCAGCATCAGAAAAATAAATCCTTGTGATTAACTTTGAGCTATGACGAAACTTTCTATCAATATCAACAAATTCGCAACGCTCCGTAACAGCCGCGGCGGAAATAATCCGGATGTAGTGAAAGCAGCCATGGATGCCCAGCGATTTGGTGCCGACGGCGTTACGGTTCACCCCAGACCCGACGAGCGACATATCCGCTATCAGGACACACTGGACATAAAAAAAATCATTACAACGGAATTTAATATTGAAGGAAACTGTGAAGAAGAAAAATTCATTCAGCTGGTTTTGACAGCGAAACCCGATCAGGTTACTCTAGTGCCGGATGCGCTCAATCAAATCACTTCCAACCATGGCTGGGATACGATACGTCATGCTGGCTATCTGAAAAAAATAATTTCTATTTTTAAAGAGGCTGGAATACGCGTTTCTATTTTTGTTGATCCTGTATTGGCAATGATCGAAGGAGCGGCCAAAACCGGCACCGACCGGATTGAATTATATACTGAAGGGTACGCCAAAAAATATGGGGCGGATAAATCAGCTGCCATTGCACCTTATATGGCAGCGGCAGCCAGAGCTACCGAACTCGGGCTCGGTATCAATGCAGGACACGATCTGGACCTGAATAATTTAAAATATTTTGCTGAAAATATTCCTGCGCTGGATGAAGTCTCCATCGGACACGCCCTGATTAGCGACGCACTGTATCTGGGCTACGAAAATGCGATACAGATTTATAAAAGACAATTGATTTAACAAAAATTAATTGCATCCCAGCAGGGCACAGAGCTTTGAATCCAAATCGGCGCCGCGTAAATTTTTACCTATGATTTTTCCGTTCGGATCAATCAGAAAATTCTGCGGTATCTGTTGAATTTTATATTGCATGGCCACGGCATTGTTCCAGAATTTCAGATCGCTCACCTGAACCCAAACCAGTTTATCGTCCCCGATGGCTTTCAGCCAGGAATCCCGGCTGCGATCCAATGAAACACCAAGCACCGTGAAATTTTTTTCTTTAAACCGGTCGTAAGCCGCCAGCACATTCGGATTTTCCATCCGGCAGGGTTTACACCAGCTGGCCCAAAAATCAACCAACACATACTTTCCTTTAAAAGAAGAAAATTTTACCGGCAGGCCCGCCGTATCATTTTGGGTAAAATCCAATGCATCACTTCCCACGGCACCTACCTTTGCATTGTCAATCTGTTCCTTAAGATATTTTCCAAACATGGATTGCTGAACGGGCAAGTCCAGACTCCGGTATCTACCCTCCAGTAAAAATACATCATCCGACAATTGATTCACGATCACCAGCACAAAGGGACTGACATACGATGATTTCCGTTGCAGAATAAAACTATCCACTTTCATTTGGATCGTCCGGTTAACCTTTTGATACTCTTCCCCGACAGAATCTTTTTTTGAAGCACCCTCCGGACTGTTCGCCAGCTGACTAAGCTGGTTGAGCTGCGTAAAGTAAGGGTTGAATGTTTCCTGGAAACTGAGAAAATCCGTTTCACTCGCCGAACCCTTCACCTGCATCGCCGCCAGATTGCTTATATCCCCCTGCAACATCACCGTTTCATTACCAATAAAAATCGTCGTCTTCTTTTTAGCAGAGAAAAAATTCAATTCAAACAAATTCGGTTCGGGAACATGACCCGTCAGCACGAAGACCCCAGCTTTTACAAAGCCGCGGGCAAGCGTATCCGTTGGTTTATTGGCATCGATCAGCATCACGGCTGATTTCTCAGCCATTCCTTTGATATGACCTTCAATCTGAAACCCTCCCGGCTTGCTAACCTGTGCCTGCACGGTGCCAAAGAAAATCGAACAAAAAATAAGATACTTTTTCATGCCGTTTTTTTATCGTGTCTTTTCTGAAGAACGTTTGTGATGTCCTTTAAATTATGTCCCCTGGCCTCTAATAAAATCAGGTAGTGAAACAAGAGGTCCGCTGCTTCATTAACGAAAAGTTCATCATTGTCGTCTTTTGATTCTATCACGAGCTCTACTGCTTCTTCGCCCACTTTCTGGGCTATCTTATTGATCCCTTTTTTAAACAATTCCGCAACATAAGATTTCTCTCCCGCATTATTTTTTCTGTCCTGGATGATGCGGCCCAGCTGGGTTAGGAATTCGCCCGATTGATTCTTTTCATTCCAGCAGGTATCTGCACCGGTATGGCAGACCGGCCCCACCGGTGTTGCCTGAATGAGCAAACTATCCTGGTCGCAATCCAGGGAGATATTTTTCAAAATCAGAAAATGACCGCTTTCCTCGCCCTTCGTCCACAGTCTGTTTTTTGAACGACTGAAGAACGTAACCTTTCCCAACGAACGGCTCTCATCCACTGCCGCCTGATTCATAAAACCAAGCATCAGCACTTTGCCCGTCTGATCATCCTGAATAACAGCAGGAACCAGACCATCCTTATATTTTGCAAAATTAATTTCCATCCCTCAAAATTAGATTCTTATGTTGATTCCCTGTTTTTTCAGATATTCCTTCAATTCAGGTATCGGAATTTCCCTGAAATGAAATATACTGGCCGCTAACGCGGCATCGGCCTTTCCCTGGTTAAATATTTCCGTAAAATGTTCCATTTTGCCTCCACCCCCCGAGGCGATTACCGGCACCGATAGCGTTTCGGCCAGCATCTGCGTGAGCTCGACTGAAAAACCAGTCTTCATCCCATCGTGATCCATTGAAGTAAGCAGTATTTCACCGGCCCCCCGGTTCACTCCCTCTTTTGCCCAGACCAGACATTCGGTTTCTGTTGCCACCCGCCCTCCATTGAGGTAAACATAAAATTTGCCATCAGCGGCTCTTTTCCCATCAATCGCCAACACAACACACTGACTCCCAAATGCATGCGCGAGTTCGGTTATCAGCGTTGGATTTTTAAAGGCGGAGGAATTGACTGAAATTTTATCTGCACCGTTTTCCAGTAATATACTCACGTCCCCGACCGAAGAAATACCCCCACCCACGGTAAAGGGAATATTGATATGATGTGCAATTCGTCTTGCCAGGGAACTCAGGGTTTTTCTATTCTCCACAGTTGCCGTGATATCCAGAAATACCAGTTCATCGGCACCTTCTGCAGCATACCGCGCACCCAATTCCACCGGGTCTCCGGCATCCCGCAGCTCCAGAAAATTTGTTCCCTTCACTGTTCTGCCATTTTTAATATCCAGACAGGGGATAATTCTTTTCGTTAACATTTAGCGAGATCCTTTAGCGTGATCATTCCTTCATAAATCGCTTTCCCTACGATAGCACCCTTACATCCAATGTCTTCCAGCGCATAGATATCGTCCAGCGAACGGATACCCCCGCTGGCGATAAAATGGAGTTTCGGAAAGCGCTCCAGAATTTTTTTATAGAGTACCAGCGACGGACCTTTCATCGCACCATCCAGATGAATATCGGTACAGAATATTTGTTGAATGCCTTGCTGCAGATATTTTTCAATGAATTCGTAAATCCGGATTTCTGTGTTGACCGTCCAGCCGTTAATAGAAATTTTTTCATCGCGCACATCCGCGCCGAGTAAAAACTTTTCAGCACCAAACCCAAGTAACCACTCGCCAAAAAGTTTTTCATTTTTTACCGCAATGCTGCCAACCGTTGCGTACCGGGCTCCTGAATCGAAAACAATCTGCAGGTCTTTCGAACTACCAATACCACCCCCGAAATCAATCACCAGGGAAGTCTTGCCGGCAATGCTTTCCAAGACATTCCAGTTTTTTACCCGACCCTCTTTGGCACCATCCAGATCGACCAGGTGTAACCTTTTTAAGCCGGCATCCTCAAAAGCACGCGCCACTTCCAGCGGATGTTCACTATACATTTTCTGGCTGGCATAATCCCCCTGCGTTAAACGCACGCACTTTCCGTGCATGATATCAATCGCAGGTATTATTTCTATTGACATATTTGAATGACTAAAGTTGAATGAAATTTTTTAAAATCTGCTCGCCGGTCCCGGCACTTTTCTCTGGATGAAACTGTACCCCATAGAAATTATTCCTGTGCAGTGCGGAGCTGTAGGGCTGAACATAATTCGCTTTTGCAATGGTTGTAGCTCCCAATTTGGCATAATAACCATGCACGAAATAACAATAACTTTTTTCCGGTATACCTGCAAACAGCGGCGAGGATAAATCATAAATATTATTCCATCCCACCTGTGGCACTTTGAGTGGCTCTGCCGCAAGGGGTATAAATTTTTTCACCTTTTCACTAAAGATCCCAAGACACTCCGTATCATTTTCTTCTGAATAGGTACACATTAATTGCATACCCAGGCAAATGCCCAATACCGGTTGTTGCAAATCTTTTATTAACAGATCCAGCTTCCTTTCCCGCAAATAACGCATCGCAGAGCTTGCTTCCCCGACGCCTGGAAAAATAATTTTGTCCGCAGACCGGATTGTCGATGGATCATCAGTTACAAAGGCTTCCACCCCGATGCGTTCCAGAGCGAATAAAACTGACTGGATATTTCCTGCATTATATTTTATGATTGCCAGATTCATCGCAGAGAATTTATAAAACCCGACGTTCTCTTTGAAATCTCATTGGATGTTGATCCGTCCAGTATTTTAATATAGGCACTCCCGATAATCGCACCCCTTGCCAACGAACAGGCTTTAGCAAAACTGGATTTATCTTTGATACCAAAACCGATCAATACGGGATTATGGAGTTTCATGGACTGAAGTCTTTTGAAATAAGCCTCCTGATCGCCCAGCTCCTTGTTATTTCCGGTGGTGGAGGAGGAAGAAACGGCATACAAAAATCCGCTGCTGTTTTGGTCGAGCTGGCGAACGCGGTCCTCACTTGTTTCGGGAGTTACCAGAAAAACAAAATCCAGATTGTATTTTTTTATCTGGCCGCCATATTCCTTTTCAAATTCAAACACGGGAAGATCCGGGAGAATCAGTCCGTCGATACCGATTTTTTCTGCCTCCCGGCAAAAATTTTCGAATCCATATTGCAGTACCGGATTCATATAGCCCATGAGCAAAACCGGTAAATGAATTTCTTTCCGGAATTCTTTTAACTGTTCGAATAATGCCTGAATCGTCATTCCATTGGAAAGGGCGATTGCACTGCTGGACTGAATAACCGGACCATCCGCCAAAGGATCGCTGTAGGGCATGCCGAGTTCAATCATATCGGCCCCCGAATCCTGCAGCGACTTCATGATGGGCAATGTATCATTTAATGAAGGAAACCCAGCGGTGAAATATACGTTCAGCACATTTTGTTTGTTACCCTCAAACAGTTTTCTAATCCGACTCATATTTTTATATTTTACCGTAAACCGTTTAGTCCGAAAGAAGTTTACGCGGATGCCATGACTTTCATATAAATCTCCAAATCCTTATCTCCCCGCCCACTCAGGCAGATCACAATATTTTCATCTTTTTTAAAATTAATTTTCTCCAGTACCGCCAGTGCATGAGCTGTTTCCAGTGCAGGAATGATTCCTTCCGTTCGGGCCAGCATAAAAGCGGCATCCAACGCTTCTTCATCCGTGGCACTATAAAAACTTCCCCGGCCGGAATTAAACAGATTCGCATGCATTGGCCCGATGCCGGGATAATCGAGACCGGCAGAAATACTATGGGGCTCCACGACTTGTCCGTCGGCCGTCTGCATCACCAGACTCCGGCTGCCATGCAGGATACCGCGCGTTCCGAGCTGGGTGGTCGCCGCAGATTTTCCGCTGAACACTCCTTCCCCGGCGGCTTCCACGGCAATCAACATGACTTTTTTTTCATCCAGATAATGATAAAAAGCACCGGCTGCATTACTGCCTCCACCTACGCAGGCAATCACGGCATGCGGATTTTCATTGTCCGTTTTTTCTTTCAACTGCCATTTCATTTCGGCACTGATCACACTCTGAAATCGCGCCACAATATCCGGATAGGGATGCGGCCCCACGACACTGCCAATAATATAATGGGTGTCTTGCGGGTGATTGATCCAGTCACGGATCGCCTCATTGGTAGCATCTTTCAGGGTTTTACTGCCGCTGGTTGCCGGAACGACCTCGGCACCGAGCATCTTCATCCGGGCAACATTGGGCGCCTGACGCCGGATGTCTTTTTCACCCATGTAAACGATGCATTCGAGGCCTTTCAGGGCGCAGACGGTCGCGGTCGCCACCCCATGCTGACCGGCACCTGTTTCTGCAATAATTCTTTTTTTCCCTAACCGCTGCGCCAGCAGTATCTGACCGATGGTGTTATTTATTTTATGTGCCCCGGTATGACAAAGGTCTTCCCTTTTCAGAAATACCCGTGTACTATACTTTATACTGAGTCGTTCGGCAAAGTATAAAGGTGTGGGCCTGCCGGCGTAATCCTTCAACAGCAAATCAAATTCCTGCCGGAATGCCGGATCTCCAATAATTTCCAGATACCGGCTTCTGAGCTCCTCTACATTTCCGTATAACATCTCCGGAATAAAAGCGCCTC
>JAYWCS010000287.1:0-6047 GCA_043780315.1 Bacteroidota bacterium
ACAGGATCTGTCCATGGTAAATATATATTTCTGGAAATTACCGAATTAAAAAATGGGATTAAAAATAATAGAAACAAAATGGAAAATATAAAGGATATACCGGAAAGTAAAATTGCTTCTTTAAGAAAAAATATCACTAATTCACTTTGCGTAGATCCGAGAACCTTTCGTACAGCCACTTCTTTGGCTCTGGCATCTGTTTTTGCTGTTATCAGGTTGACATAATTTATACAAGCTATTAGTAAAACAAAACAACCTATAATGCCGAAGAGCCAAATAAATTGTATCCGCCCTCCAGCATTTTTCCCATCTCTAAACTTATTGTATAAATGCCATTCATTCATTGGCTGGAGAAATATAGATTCTTTTGCATCCGTTTGAATACCTCTTTGTCTGAACGAATTATTTTTGACATTTTTAATCCCATTTGATGCTAAATCCATTTTGATATCTGGATTCAATAAAACAAATATTTCATAAGAATTGTCATCCCAGTTATTGTAACTGTTTTTTATCCGCATATCATTTTGGGCAAACAACTGCCAAGATGTAATAAATGATACTTTATGAAAACTAGAATTTTGTTCAATGTCAGCAAAAACTCCAACAACTTTTACTGACATTTTATCATCAACCAGCATAATCTGTCCAATGGGATTACTATTTCCAAAAAACTTACATGCTAAGGTTTTAGAAATATAAATTGAAGAAGGATCTCCAAAAAGTTTTAAATTACCATAAATAGGTTTAAGGTCTAAGATTTCCTCACCCCCAGACTCCATAAACTTGCCAATTTCAAGATATTTTTTATTGTTAGCGCTCAATATATGATCTGTGGCCCACCATGATAAAATAACATGTTTAAATTCAGTCTTGTATTTTGATTCCAATTGTTTTTTTAATGGAATCGGTACTGCAATACTTGACTCGATTTTATCATTAAATATTTGGTTTTGCATCACCCTCGCAATGTTATTATGATTAGAATTATTTCTTTCAAAAGAAAATTCATCTTCAATCCATAGAAACACGAAAAGAGCTAGCGAAATGCCCACTGACAGGCCCGCTATATTTATAAAACTATTTACTCTTGTAAAACGCAGTCTATTTAAAATTAATTTCATGGGATCTTTAATTTACTGAAATTAATATTGATTGTACTTGAAATAATTTGCAATTATAGATTTTTTGAATTTCATCTACGCTTCAAAATTTATTAATGCCAATTAATTTGATTGTTCTTATCAAATACAATTGCAAAGAAAACCAATGGATCTTTAAGTGCCCATTTTCAACTAATGTTTTATTAAATTCTCATAAATGCCTTCATTAGCTGTCAAGCTTCGATGATTTCCTATTTCTACTATTTCGCTTTTTTCTAAAACTAAAATTTGACCTGCGTTCATTACTGTACTTAGTCTATGTGCAATAATTACAACTGTTTTTCCCAAAATAAATAAATTTAGATTGTTCAAAATCAATCTTTCGTTTGTCGAATCTAAATTGCTTGTAGCTTCATCGAACAAAATGAAAAAGGAGTTTTTGTAAACTGCTCTTGCAATTAAAATCTTTTATCTGTGAACACCACTAATATCTATACCTGATTTTCCAATTCTTGTGTTAAATTTCATTGGCAGGCTATTTACAAACGAAAAACTATTTGCTATTTTCAAAGCTTTTTCCAAGTTATTTTTATCTATTTTTATTCTCCCCTGGTGCAATATTTTCGGCTATTGTTCCGGAGACTTTTAAAGAAAGTCCGGAGATAATATTAGATTTATCCCAATTAAGAAAATTATAATATATTTAAAAAAATAAAATTTACAAGAAACACCGGAAAAAAACAGATATAAAACACATTCTTTTATCCTATTGTTTACTGTGCTGGTTTCGATCAGTGGCTGTAATAGCAAGCCTGTCAATGAAGATATTTCTCCAAAACCACAGACAGACAGCATCCCCAATAAAGAAAAACCAATTGCAAAAACAAAAATATTAACGGCAAACGAGCAGATGGCTTGAACGCCTGATATGATCATTAAACGATTGGCAGATGGTAACAAACGATTTTTAGAGAACGATCTGACCACCCGTGATCATTCATTATTGGTGAGAGATGCGGTGCAGGGCCAATATCCGATGGCCGTTATTTTATCGTGCATAGGCAGCATAGTGCCCGTGGAAGATGTTTTTGATTGTGTGGCCGGTATGTTTTTGTGTGCAGGGTAGCTGGCAATGTCGAAAATCCGGACATACTGGCCAGTCTGGAATATGTTTGCAAGGTCGCTAAAGCAAAATTAATCGTAGTAATTGGCCGTGGCCATTGTGGTGCGATACAGCAGTCTGAAAACTTTACGGGTGAAAAAAATACAGCACTGAGGCCTATGTAAATATGGTTGCCATCAATAATGCAAAGACGGTTGCGGAAGAAATAAAAAAGAAACGCCCGCTGCTGAAGGAAATGATTGACAAAAGCGAACTGAAAATTGTAGCGGCGGGATACGATCTGAATAATGGAAATGTAGTCTTCTTTCAATAATTTAAGCCGGTATTTTCATTGGCATTTTACAGAAGAATCTGATCAGGCATAATGTATGGCTTTATCGACGCACTGCGCATCCTCTCCCCCTTTTGACCGCAAATCGTTTCAGTTCATGCGACAGTAATCCTCAACTTCCGGCATACTCTGTTTGAGATCGGGTGTTAAACCTGCTTCGGCATAGGCTGCCTTTTCACCCGTCATGATATCCTTGCTAATTACCCTGAATATTCGGTCTTTTTTTGACCATTGCTGATCATAACTAAGATTGTTGATCACAACGGCCGAAGTCAGCAATGCGGCCGCCAGACCGATCGTCAATCCGGCAATAAGAATAAAAGAAAAATCGGTCAACCAATCATCGAATCCGCTCTTCCACACCGACCAGCGCTGGCAGATTGCTGAAGGGTTTATTCAAATAGAAATAAGCTGTGGCGGAATAGTCATCTACCCTGTAAAAGTTTGTCCAGCCGCCGTTTTTGAAAACCGGTATCAACGGCAATTTTCTTTTTAAAAGTTCATCCATGACCGAGTCAGAGGTGCCACCCAATTCCTGTATAGTGACTTTCAGATTATGATAAAAAAAAATTTCATCCGGCACATGAAAACGATAAAATGAATATTGATCTTCATTTTCTTTCCCACCGGAAATCAAACAGCCCTGATATAAATTCGCGTATACACCTTCCCCCCAGCCCGTACCGATATAGTCTTCCGCCCCCGTGCCATTAATTGTTGGATAAGCTGAATCCCCATCCAGATACATCTTCACTTCCCCTTCTCCCCACCAGGTATTTTTATAAATAGAATCTGCTTTAACGCCCATATTCATACCCAGAAAACGGCCGGTACCAAATACTTTTGGCAAAAGCACCATATCTGTTCCCAACGTGCCGTGTATGGAACGATTCCAGCATGCATGAAAATATAAAACGTCCTTCGCCTGTTTTGGCATTGTTACGTAATCAATGTCGAAAAAAACCAACGCCAGATCGGTTTTTGCCTCATTGGTAATAACCACTTTGGCCCCCGTTTTAAACGGCATCGGAATATAACAATTGAAACTTCGTCCCTCGGGATTACTAAACAACGCCGATTGAAAGGCCACCGGCTTGCCCAGCGGCGCACCAAAAAAATCTCCCAATGGAGCATCCACGGCGGGCTTGGAAGATCCGTCCCAATACATTCTGATCCGTAGTGACCTCAACATCTGAGGTGACCGGTCATTCATCGTGATCCATATCCGCTGAATGATGCCCGCAGAATTTAGATTTAAAAGCGATTTACTTTCTCCTGCTTTGAGTGATTCGAATGCATTCCCCTTGGCAGAATGATTGGTCATGCCCCCTTTTCCCTTCACGCCATTCAGATTTTCGAAACTGCTTACACGCGACTGGCGCCCATCCGGTATACGATATAATTCCTGTGCGTTGACGGAGATCAGGGCGAAGAAATAAATGACCAAACAGCTGATGCCTGTTTTATTCATCCGAGGAAGGTAAATCTTTTTTTATTCAGTCGTCTTTTTGCGCCGCTGCATCAGCTCCCGCCAGGTGGTCAGGATGATGCCGTTCGATTTTAACCAGATTTTTAATTCCGGATCCATCATCAACATCATATCGGCATTACGCGATTCACCCGAGCCACTGATATGACGAAAATCATCCGACAACACCGTGCTGTGCACGATCACCATCACCACGCCCGGATCCATTTGTCCAATGGTTTCTTCCAGTTTTTTTACTTTGAATTTTGCATATGCTTCCGGCGTCACCACCCCGTTCACCGGTTCCGGTTTCCATTCCCCGCTATAGGTTACCAAATCATCCAGCACCGGAAGGCCCGCTTTCCAGATCATCGTCCCGACAAGCCCTGCATTCTTCAATGCCGCCGGCACCGGTAGTATAGTTCCCTCTTTCCACTGACCGCGCTTTTTCATTTCTTTCATAATGGATTCATTGCTGTTTGCGATCAGCATTTTATCATTGCCTCCGGGAAACATCACCGGTATTCCATTTTCAACACCCACTTTAATGTATCTCTCCAGATACCCCTGACTGGCGAACAGTGTACCCATATGCGAATCCAGATGAGTCGGCTCTAATCCCAGCATGCGCGCCCGGGCCAGCTGGGCCCTGATTTCCGTTTCTACCTCATCGGCACTCGCATGTTTCATCACGTCTTCGGGTTCCGGATACAAGCACCATTCAGAATCTACCAGTCCGGGTACTTGTTTTATTCCAGCCAGCGGACCCCAGCGATAATTGTCCCACTCGGAGGTGAGCGTCAGATGTAATCCCGCATCATATCCTTTTGATACAGCATATTTTGCAAAACTGGCGGCCCAGGGACAGGGCATCATGATACTGGTCGAAGTAGCCACCCCTTTTTCAATGGAATTGATCGCGCCTTCATTCGAATTGACCGACATCCCCGCATCGTCCACATGAAAAATAATCACTTTGGCTCCCTTGGAAAAACCCAGCTTTTCTGCATAGGTTTTTTCTTTTTGCGCCTGAACCGGTTCTGCAAAAATCGCCATCACAAACACAATCCCCATCAACCGTTTTATTTTCCCTGCTTTCATTTTGCTTATTTTAAATGATTCAATTTTATTTAGCAGGCGGGGGAACAATGCACCAACGGATCTTCTCCGCCGAAGCTGCGCCATCATCGCCGTCGACCCGCAGACCAAAATAAAAGTCCATAAAAATCTCACCAACATTTTAATGCAATTTTAATTCCTTCGGATCGATGACAAACATCCGCGTACTCTGCGTATAGTCTCCCCCGTTGGCATCTTTATATTTCAGATCGAGATAAAAAGCCCTGAATCCGGACTTCGGAAGTTTTTCGGTAAACGTAATTTTCGATTGACCGGCATCTCCCAGACTTCGGCTGGTCCATACGGCTTTGCGGAAAATCATATCGGTTGAATTGGCAGACCATACCAGCGCTTCATCCAATATTTCAGCCGTCGCCTTGACCGTAACGGTCACCAAACCATTTTTTACTTTTGTACTCCAACTGCAAGCCGGATAAGGCTTGTGGTTCAATGTCATTCCATAAAATGCACTCAAGGAGTTGAAAGCATCTTTGCCGCCGCCCAGATTATGACCGACATTCGGCGAATACATAATCATGTTGCGTCCCGGAATACTGTCGTAATAATTTTTGATCGCATCCACAACCCAGTATTCATCATTGGTTCCCATGAATATCATCTTCGGCATCGTGAGATTCTTACGGTACGAATACGGATCCACCATCGTGTTGATAGCTCCTCCGCCCGGAGTATGCGCCTGTTGCGGTATACCGAGTTTCACATAATCCTCGATCTCCACACTGTATTCTTTCCACGCTTTGATCTGGTAATCGAGATTCACCGGCATATTCACTATATCGATCACCATTGGTCCGATCGCTTCCACGCGCGGTTCATTAGCACCCGTGAGCCAGGTGGTCCATCCCCGTTTGGATGCACCGGAAACAACAAACCGGTTTATTG
>JAYWCS010000288.1:0-2309 GCA_043780315.1 Bacteroidota bacterium
TTCTTACCCGTGATCTTTTCAATGGAAACGAGAGCGGTGGCCAGCTGTGCTTTCAATATAGCCGGATACGTATGTTTATGGTCGTAATAATAAGTACACACATCCGTAGAAATCGTAAAACCGGGAGGTACCGGTAATTTCAGTTTGGGATGGCCGGCCATTTCTGCAAGATTGGCTCCTTTACCACCCAATAAATTTTTCATAGACTCATTACCATCGGCCCTGCCGGCACCAAAAAAATAGACATACTTTTTGGGACTGCTCTTTTTTATCATAACATCATTTTTTAGTGGCATAAAATTAGACTTGTGAAAAAGAGGGGATTATGACGATTGTCATGCTGAGGCCTGTATTTTATCAGTCCGTGTTGAAACAATCGTTTTACTGTTACCGCAATCGATTGCTGCCCGTAACTGTTCAGTTATCGACTATATGGCAGGCGTTATTAATAACATGCTGTTTATTTATATGTGTTTATTTCTTTGCATAACATGATAATAATTTAACGATTTGGTTACAGCTGATTAATTTAGAGGCTACTATGACGGCAGAGGAACAAAGATTGAAAGCAAACAGCGCAAAAAAAATACCACTGGAGCAGTGGGGTCCTTATTTATCGGAAAGGCAATGGGGAACCGTGAGGGAAGATTACAGTGAGAATGGCGACGCCTGGAATTATGTTCCCTTCAGCCACTCACATTCCCGTGCCTATCGCTGGGGCGAAGATGGCCTGGGCGGCATCTCTGATTTTTTTGGTAACCTCTGTTTTGCCGTTTCGCTCTGGAATGGAAAAGATGCGATCCTGAAAGAACGTTTGTTTGGCCTGGGCAATCACGATGGTAACCACGGCGAAGATGTGAAGGAGTTGTATTACTATCTCGAGAATACTCCCTCTCATTATTATATGCAGATGCTGTATAAATACCCGCAGCAGGCATTTCCTTACCAGGATCTGATAGACAAGAATAAAAAACGAAGCAAGCTCGAACCCGAATACGAGATATTAGATACCGGCGTGTTTGATGACGATACTTATTTTGATGTTTTTATTACGTATGCAAAGATCAACAAAAAAGATATCGGTATTAAAATAGAGATCATTAACCGCGGCAAAGCAGCAGCTCCTATAACCGTTCTGCCAACTTTATGGTTCTTTAACCGTTGGCAATCCAGAGGCATTGATAAAAAACCAACCATCAAAGCCATCGATAAAGGTTGTTTGGTAAAAGCTTCTCACGAACGCATGGGTTCTTATTATCTCTATTACCAAAAACCCAATGACGCCTTCTTTACAGAGAATGAGACCAATACCGAAAAATTATTCGGTAAGAAGAATACTCCTGTTTTTGTAAAAGATGCATTTCATAGTGCCATCATAAAGGATGAGAACAAAGAGGCTCTCCGCAACAAAAAAAACGGAACCAAATTTTCTCCGGTATACGAATACAATATTGCCGGCGGGGCTTCGAAGATCATTTACCTGCGTTTGACAGATCTGCTGATGGAGTCACCATTCACAAAAGGCTTTACCGATATTTTTGAACAGCGCAAACAGGAAACAGATGATTTTTATACTGCCATACTTCCCTCAAATATTTCAGACGACCTGAAAAATATCCAGCGTCAATCACTGGCCGGGCTTTTATGGAGTAAGCAATATTATTATTATGATATTGAACGCTGGTTAACCGAGCATGATGGCATTGCGCATGTAAGCGACCACCGATCAAAAGGCCGCAACCACGATTGGCAACACCTGAAGAACCAGGATGTGATACTGATGCCCGATAAATGGGAGTACCCCTGGTATGCCGCATGGGACCTTGCTTTTCATTGTGTGCCTATGGCCATGGTTGACCCTGTGTTTGCCAAACACCAGATACTGCTGGTAATGCGCGAGTGGTATATGAAACCTGATGGCCAGTTACCCGCTTACGAATGGAATTTTAGTGATGTGAACCCTCCGGTACAGGCATGGTCTGCCCTGCAGGTGTACCAGATAGAGAAAGGTAAAACGGGCAAGGGCGATATTGGTTTTTTGAAAAAAGTGTTTCATAAGCTGATGATCAATTTTACCTGGTGGATTAACCGAAAGGACCCTAATGGTAATAATATCTTTGAAGGCGGGTTTCTGGGATTGGATAATATTGGTGTGTTTAACCGAAGTATACAATTACACAGCGAAGCCAAACTGGAACAGGCCGATGGTACCAGCTGGATGGGGATGTATGCATTGAACCTGATGGATATTGCGATCGAAATTGCGATGGAAGATGAGGCTTTTGAAGACAGTGCCACCAAATTCTTTG
>JAYWCS010000289.1:0-2553 GCA_043780315.1 Bacteroidota bacterium
CTTTTTCGATGGCTGTTAATTCCAGATCGAGTTTCTGTATGAACGGTGTTATTTTTTCATTGCCTAAATTTTTTAGAATAATTTCATCGCTTTTGATAATGGCTATCTCATAATCATTGACATATACCACTTCCTTGGTATACTCGATGATGGGGGAGGCATCGGATGCGAGAAAATGCTCGCCCTTACCGATACCGATCACCAGCGGACTTCCCTTCCTGGCCGCCAGCAGCGTGTCTGGATGTTCTTGTTCCAGCAGTACAATCACATACGCGCCCGTTACCCGTTTAAGGGCAACGCGTAACGCTTCCTCCAGACTGCAATGATTGTTCTCCTGAATATCTTCGATGAAGTTTAGCAGCACTTCGGTATCGGTGTCACTGTTGAAATGATATCCTTTTTTAAGCAGCTCACTTCTCAGCTGGGCATAATTTTCAATAATGCCGTTGTGGATCATGGCCAGCCGCCCGCTGGCGGACAGATGGGGATGGGCGTTGCGGTCGCTGGGTTCCCCATGGGTTGCCCATCGGGTATGACCGATGCCGGCATGGGCATGCAGGTCCTTGCCAATCACACTTTCCTCCAATGCGGACACGCGACCCTGTTTTTTATAAACCTTCAGATCGCGGTCAATCAACGCGACACCGGCACTATCATAACCGCGGTATTCCAGTCTTTTCAAACCCCTGATGATTACCGGGTAGGCTTCCCGTGGGCCGATATATGCTACAATTCCACACATAAATATTCGATTAAGAATGACAGTCTAATTGCCCCGATGTACAACTATAACACGACGCCTTTCAAAAAAAGCAACGCGACATTAAAGTAGATAATGAGGCCGGTCACATCCACCAGCGTGGCAACAAAGGGTGCAGAAGAGGAAGCCGGATCGGCGCCCAGTTTTTTTAATATGATGGGGAGCATACTGCCGGTTAGCGTACCCCAGAGTACAACGCCAATCAGCGCGAAACCCACCGAAAAGCCAACCAATATCCAGTGCGCACCGTAAATGTCTTTAAAAATCCCGTGGATCATCAGCAGGTGCCAAACGTAGATCCGGAAAAATCCGATGAGGCCGAGAATGGAGCCTAGCATAAAACCGGAAAGAATTTCACGCCGCATCACCCTCCACCAGTCCTTGATGGTCACTTCCCCCAGGGCCATGGCCTGGATGATCAGCGTGGATGCCTGGGAGCCGCTGTTGCCGCCGCTGCTCATGATCAGCGGGATAAAATTAATCAGGATCAGCCATTGCGCGAGTTCATCATTGTAAGAAGCCATCGCGGTGGCCGTGAGCATTTCACTTAAAAAAAGTATAATCAGCCAGCCAACCCGTTTACGGATCAGCTGAAAAAAAGGTGTTTCCAGATAGGGATGATCCAGGGCTTCGGTACCTCCGATTTTCTGAATGTCTTCAGTGAATTCTTCGGTCGCTACCCAGAGCACATCATCGATGGTCACAATACCCAATAAAATTTTATGACTATCCAGCACGGGCAGGGCCATGCGGTTATTCATTTTAAATGCGAGGTTAGCCGTTTCCTGATCATCATCTACATGTAGATAAATGAAGCGGTTGTCGATCACATCTTCTATTTTTTTATCCGGATCGGCGAGGATGATTTCGCGGATTTTGATATCATCGATAAAAACGCCTTTTTCATCCACTACATAAATAACATCAATTGTTTCACTGTCCTTCCCGACAGCACGGATATGTTTGATGACCTGGCGAATGGTCCAGTCCTTTTGCACGGCGATATAGTCGGGTGTCATCAAACGACCCACACTGCTTTCAGGATAGCCCAGCAGGGCCAGGGTAATTTTTCTTTCTTCCGGATCCAGCATCCGGATTAATTCTTTCACCACTTCGCTGGGCAGATCTTCCAGAAAAGAGGTTCGGTCATCGGCGGGCAGACCGTTGAGTAATTCGGCCGTTTTAGACGGTGACAGTTCCTGGGTAATTCGTTTCTGCGTTGGGAAATCCAGGATCTTGAACGTGCTGATGGCCCGGTGAATACTTAGGTTACCGAGAATTTCGACTTCGTGTTCGGGCAGCTGGCTGATGAGTCCTGCCACATCACTGATATTTTGTTTATCCAGAAAGGCATGCAGTTTTTGGATGTCACCCGATTGGATGGTGTCCAGCAAATGTTCTTCCAGCGAAGTATTTTCGATATCGATCGCCATTCGTCAAATTTACAGCGAAGGCTTTGATAAATTGCGTTCTGAAATGATTAGTTTAAAAAGTAAAGTTTCAATGCTTCATGATAAGATCCTGTTTATATATTGACCTAACGGCAAATCGGGGAAGGGGTGTTTTTACTTCGCAAGACATCGATGCGGCAACGGTGATTGAAGTATCCCCGGTGATTGTGCTGAATGCAGCCGAAAGGATTTTGCTTGATCAAACGGCTTTACACGATTATATTTTTTTATGGGGTGAAACAGCGCAGGAATGCTGTGTGGGCCTGGGTTTCCTCTCATTATATAATCACAACGATCAATCGAACAGCGAATATGAAATGAACTTCCTGACCAGCACCATGC
>JAYWCS010000290.1:0-13763 GCA_043780315.1 Bacteroidota bacterium
ATTCCATTTTGCTCTGCAGAAAATTTCTCAGCATGGAAAATGAATGGCTATTTTTTTCAAGATAATCGAATGAGCCATACCGGCGGCGATTTTCACTGCTGTATACTTCTTTCTGACTCGAAAATAAAATCACAAAAATAGCAGGATCGAATTTCCGGATCTCCTCCAGGGTTTCTAACCCGTTGATCTCTCCGTCAAGGTTATAATCCAACACCACAATAGAAGGACGGCGACAAAGATTCGCAATACAGTGTTCACCAGCGGTGTAGAAAAAAAGCTGACCGCCAAAGTTTTCCAGTTCACGGGCAATCAATTGCTGATACAACAGATTGTCTTCCACTATAAAAATGCCCGAAGAATTTTGCAGATGCATGGGTAGTAAATTATACCTAACTGTTTCGAAAAGAATGCCGGTTTTTCTATCGCTCTAAAGCATTCATTATCAGATTTTTAACTTGAAGGTGAAATTTGAGGTTTTCCCGCGTTGGGAAACGTACCCTGCTTTTGGGAAAGAAGTGAATAACTCCAATGAAGATCAATGACCAACCTCTCTGTGCAGCTGCTGTACGCAAACAGCCACCACCGATTCCACCTGCCGCACCATATCGGGCATGCGAATTAGGTCTCGCTGGTTTTTGGCATTCATTTCAACAGAACGGATCTGATCATGAATCGTGCGGATACCCATCGAGTCGATGGTTGATTTCAATTTATGCGCCATCTTGGCGACCTGCTCCCAGTTTTTATTACTCGTCGCATCTACCAGCTCCTGCACATTGGGTGGAACCGTTTCAATAAAAAGGGCGATCATCTTTTTGATGAAGGCAGAATTCCCACCTGATACCGATCGTATCATCGTGAGGTCATAGAGTTTATTATCAATCAGGGAAGAAGGAACGGTTTTATTTTCCTTACGGTTCGTTGTGCTGCTGAGGATCGCCTCGAGCAAATGCTCTTCTACAATGGGTTTGGAAAGATAATCATCCATGCCGGCCAGCTCGTATTTTACGAGATCGTCGGGCTGACAATTGGCTGTGAGCGCGATAATGGGAATCGCCGAAGCTACGGGATCAGCGAGATTGCGGATATTTTCCGTAGCCTGAATGCCATCCATCTCCGGCATCTGTACATCCATCAGCACACAGTCGAATATATTTTGTTTTACCTGATCCAGGGCTTCAGAACCATTTCTTGCAATGACTACCTGCGCGCCACTGGATTCCAGTATATGCCGGATCAGCTGTTGATTCATCTCAACATCTTCGGCAACCAGGATGGTTTTACCAAACAACCGCTTATCTGTCCCGGACAGTTGCATATATTTTTAAATTCTGGAGTATGGTTCGCCGTTTATTTGCTCTTTAATTCGCCATTTTGTATCATGCGATAGATGGTACTCTTACCGATATCCAATTTGCGGGCGACCAGCAAAACATCCTTATTATATTTGTCGAGATAATGCTGTATAATCTGGCTTTCAAATTCTTTCAATGTAGTTTCCCGGTTCAGCAAGTCATTGATACTCGTGGAAGAATTCAGGGTGATATGCTCCGGCATGATCGTTTCTTCATCACTCATCACCACAGACAGTTCCATGATCGATTTTAATTCGCGCACATTACCAGGAAACGGATAAGCGATCAGCTTTTGCTGAGCTTCCGGACTAATCGATTTGCGCGTGATCTTATTTTCCTTACAG
This sequence comes from Bacteroidota bacterium, assembly GCA_043780315.1. Classification (GTDB taxonomy): domain Bacteria; phylum Bacteroidota; class Bacteroidia; order Chitinophagales; family Chitinophagaceae; genus Puia. The sequence continues at coordinate 1,700 of JAYWCS010000290.1, forward strand.
AATCCATCCACGAAATTTTTGGCGAGAATGGCAATGTCGTTTCCTCTTTCACGTAAAGCCGGTAACATGATCGGTAAACCGATTAAACGATAGTAGAGATCTTCCCGAAATGTTTTATTTTTTACTTCTTCCAATAAATTTTTATGCGTTGCCACAATGATCCGAACGTTAATCGGCTGTACACTATTTGCACCGACCCGCGTAATCTCTCTTTCCTGCAAAACCCGTAGCAGCTTGGCCTGCAGGTTAATATCCAGTTCACCAATCTCGTCCAGAAACAGCGTGCCTTTATCGGCTTCTTCAAACTTTCCGATTCGGCGGGTTACCGCTCCGGTGAAAGATCCTTTTTCATGACCGAAGAGTTCACTCTCCAGTAATTCTTTGGGTATCGCCGCCACATTCACTGCCACAAAGGGCATCTTACTTCTTTCAGAATTGTAATGAATGGCTTTGGCCACGAGCTCTTTACCCGACCCGGTTTCGCCAGTCACCGATACGGTGATATTGGTTTTAGACGCTTTTTCGATCAGCGCAAAAACCCGCTCCATCGGTTCACTGCTGCCTATAATAATTTGGGAGAAATCATATTTAACGCCAACCTGTTTTTTCAGGCTCTCTACTTCCTGTTTCAGATTGCTGATCTCGCGCAGATGCAGAATGCTGTTCCAGAGCCGGTCTTTCGTGTCATCGTCTTTCACGATATAATCAAAAGCTCCGTTCTTCAACAGGTTGATGGCAGTAGCCACATCTTCCTGTCCGGAAATAATAATGACGCGGATATCCGGATTGAATTCCTTGATCTTGCGTAGCACTTCGGTGCCGTCACTATCTGGCAGAGAGTAATCTAAGGTTACTACATCCGGAACTTCATGGAGGTGGGCGAAGAAATCAACAGGTGATTCAAATCGTTTAACTTCATACTCCGGATTCAGGGATAGATAATGTTCCAGCATCGAGCCGTACCACATATCGTCTTCAACAATGAAAACTTTGAACGACTGGTTGTTCTTCATATTTCGGATTATATCGGATTATACCGCTCTATAACGCGGTTTTAAATATTTTTAGTATTGATTATGAACCAAAAAGAGACTTTTTCCAAGTATTACAATGACCTGAATCCAGAACAGAAACTGGCCGTCGATACGATAGAAGGGCCTGTGATGGTGATTGCAGGTCCCGGAACGGGAAAAACCCAGATCCTCGGCGCACGTATCGGAAAAATTTTATTGGACACCGATACAGACCCCGGAAGCATTCTCTGCCTTACCTATACCGACGCCGGGGCGATCGCCATGCGCCGTCGATTGACCTCGTTTATCGGTGCCGATGCCTATAAAGTCAATATTTACACCTTCCACGCTTTCTGCAATGATATTATCCAGGATAACCTGTTTCATTTTGAAAAAAACAGCCTCGACCCGATTTCAGAGCTGGAGCAAATTCAGTTGCTGCGCGAACTGGTAGATGGTTTTCCGGAAAAACATTCGTTGAAACGATACCGGAGTGATGCGTATTATGAAGTGAAAAATCTCCGTTCCCTGTTTAGCACCATGAAACGCGAAGGATATACAGCGGCTTTTTTGGAGGAACATATCGACCAATATCTGGCCGACCTTCCAACACGGGACGAATACATTTATAAAAAAACCGGCCCCGGATATAAAAAGGGCGATCCGAAGCAGGGCCAACTGGATGATCAGAAAGATCATATGGAAAAGCTGCGCGCTGCCATCCATGAGTTCGATCGCTTTCAGCATCTCATGCATAAAAAGGGTCGCTACGATTACGACGATATGATCAACTGGGTGATCCGCGCATTTACTGAAAATGAAGATCTTCTTCGTCGTTACCAGGAAAAATATCAATATATTCTGGTCGACGAATACCAGGATACCAGCGGTACGCAAAATAAAATTGTGGAACTGCTGGTAAATTTCTGGGACCGTCCGAATGTATTCATCGTGGGCGACGACGATCAGTCCATCTACCGCTTTCAGGGCGCGGGCGAAGATAATATGAAGCATTTTTCGGAGAAGTATAAGGACCTGCTGGTAGTCGCACTCACCCGGAATTATCGATCCACCCAGCCGATACTGGATATTTCAAAACAACTCATCAGCAATAATGGCAGCCGCCTGATTTATAAAATGAAGGGCCTGTCTAAAGATTTAGTTTCGTCCAACAACAAAGTTTCCGGCATCACCGATTGGCCCATGATTCGCGAGTACGAATCGGAAAGAGCTGAAATGATCAGTATCGTTTCGCAGATAGAAAATTTAATTTCCAGTGGAATCCACCCCGGCAAAATTGCAATTATATATAAAGAGAATAAATACGGCCAGGAACTGCTTTCGTATTTCAAGATTAAAAATTTACCGGTCTACAATAAACGCAGTATCAACCTGCTGGAAGATCCGCTGATCGGTCAGCTCCTACTGCTCGTCCGTTACCTCGCTTCGGCGCATGAATATGAAGTGCCTTTCAACGGAGACGAAATGCTTTTTGAAATCCTGCATGCCACCTGGTTCGGTATTCCAGCCATTGAAATCGCAACCCTCGCAGCAGAAGTGGCGCAAAAACATCATTCAGAAAAAACGTCGCTTCGTCAATTACTTCACGAGAAAGCCACTAAACCACCCCGGGATTTATTCTCTCAGGGCCTGCATCCCAGGCTGGCAAAAGCGGGACAAATATTAGAAACGCTGATTGGTGAAGTATCCAACGTGACCATTCAGACTTTATTCGAACATATATATAGTGAAACCGGACTCCTCCAATACGCGATGTCGCATCCCGATAAAAGAAAAATGCTGGAAACGCTGACCTCCTTTTTTGATTTTATCAAAGAAGAAACCCATCGCCAACCCACCCTGCGGCTGCAACAACTCGTTACCCATCTTGATCTGATGGAGAAAGAAGAAATTCAACTACCGATGGTGGAAGTGAATGGCAGTGCAGAATCTGTCAACCTGCTCACGGTACACGGGTCGAAAGGCCTGGAGTTTACCTGTACTTTTATTGCCGGTTGCAATTCGCATAACTGGGAACAGAAAAGAAAACCGGGCGGCGGGTTTCACTTTCCCGACACGTTATTCACTTCTGCGCCGGACGATAATGAAGAACTGCGCCGTCTTTTTTATGTGGCCCTCACGCGCGCCGAAACTCACTTATATATTTCATTTAGCCGGTTTCGCAATAATGGAAAAGAGGCGGAGCCGTCCATGTTCATAGAAGAACTGAGAACCGGATTTGATTTACCGGTTGAAAAAATGGTTTTAACTACCCAACAGCTCACCGATTTTCAATACCTGTTATTAAAGGGTCAGCAGGCACCGGAAATGGAACGCATCGAAATGGACTTCATCAACCGCGTGCTGGAGAAGTTTCAGATGAATGTCACGGCGTTGAACAATTATCTGAAATGTCCGCTGGAATTTTATTTTAAAAATCTGATCCGCATCCCTTCACCCAAAAATGAAAATACCGCGTTCGGATCGGCTGTGCATGATGCATTGGAAAAGCTATTCCGCAAAATGCAGGAGAGTGATAACTATTTCCCCGACATCTCTTTTTTCATTACAACATTCGACAGTTATATGATGCGTCACCGGGAAAGTTTTACCAAAGAACAGTTTGCCCGGCGGATGGAATATGGACATATTGTGTTGCCGGCCTATTACGAAAAATATGTTCCCGTATGGAACAAGATTGTAAGTATTGAAAGAAATATCGGCAACGTGACCATCGAAGGGGTTCCTGTAAAAGGCAAACTGGATAAACTCGAATTCGATAGCAAACAGGTGAACGTGGTAGACTATAAAACAGGCAATCCCGAAAATGCGATTCCGAAAACAAAAGGGCCATCCGAGAAACTACCGCTGGGTGGTGACTACTGGCGGCAGGCCGTATTCTATAAATTATTGGTAGATCGCAGTCAGCTGGGCTGGCAGGTAGTTAGCACTGAATTTGATTTTATAGAACCCGACAATAAAAAAAACTATCGCAAGCAAAAAATCTTTATCAGTCCGCAGGACGAGGCTACGGTAACCCAGCAGATCACCGATACCTGGGCGAAGATCCAAAACCATGAATTTTATACCGGATGCGGAAAAGAGAACTGTCACTGGTGCAATTTTGTTAAAACCAATCAACTCGATATCAGTGTGGCCATGGTGGACGAAGAACCGGAACACGCCCCTTTATAAAATCATAAATCTGTTTAAATACCATTTCCCTCCAGTAAGTTTGCAGACCAAATACATGAAGAAATTTATACTTTTTATACTGATCTGTATGGCGCTCATGCATATTCAATGGATTACCGGTTGCGCGAATATTATCCCTCCTACGGGCGGACCCAGAGATTCGCTGCCGCCGGTTTTACTCCTTGCGCAGCCCGGCATGCGGGTACTGAATATGACCGGTGATAAAATCGTTTTGACATTCGATGAATATATTGACCTGAAAGATATTCGTAAAAATTTGGTGGTTTCGCCTGTTCCGAAAATTTCACCCAATGTTGAATCCCATCTGAAAACGATCACCGTACATATAAAAGATACACTTCAACCCAATACCACTTATTCTTTGAATTTCGGGCGCGCCGTAACCGATGTAAACGAAGGAAATGTATTGAAGAATTTCTCGTATGTTTTTTCGACCGGAAAATATATTGATTCCATTAGTTATAGTGGTCATGTGGTGATGGCCAATAATGGTAAGGCAGACAGTACCCTGATCGTTATGTTGCACGACCGCCTCTACGATTCGGCAGTAGCCAAAGAGAGACCAAGATATATTGCGCATCTGGACAGCTCGGGAAATTTTACTTTCAGATATATCAAACCCGCTATCTATGCTTTATATGCATTAAAAGATGAATCGGGTACACATGAGTACACGTCGAAGTCGCAAACATTCGCCTTTGCGGATAGCGCGGTGGACCTGAATAAACCGGCTGAGCCAATCACGCTGTATGCGTATGCGGATACCACTGGATTTAAAACGCCTAAGAAAAAATTGCTGGCTACCGTTCCTTCAAAAAAAGAGAATAAGGAAAAAGTGAAACGCCTGATCATCAATGGAAATATTCCGGGTGGACAGCTCGATCTGCATAATCAGTTTGAATTCTCCTTTACGGTACCCCTGAAATATTACGACTCCGCCAAAATGCGTTTTACGACCGACAGTTTTGTGAATCTCACCGGATACTATTACCGGATGGATAGCAGCATGAAAAAACTGACGATGTTTTATCCCTGGAAACCCGGTACGAATTACCGGTTCATTTTGCAGAAAGATTTTGCTGAAGATACAACGGGTCTGAAATTACTTAAAACGGATACCATTTCCTTTGCTACAAAAAAAGAATCCGATTATGGTAATCTGAGACTGCGTTTCCGGAATATTGATTTGAGTCGTCATCCGGTGTTGCTCTTTGTTCAAAGCGATAAGATCATGGAAAGCTACCGGATCGGAAAATCTCTCCGGTATAATAATAAACTATTCCTTCCCGGAGACTATGACATCCGTATTCTGTACGACCTGAACCAGAATGGCGTTTGGGATCCCGGAGATTTTTATAAACACCTGCAGCCCGAAGTTGTTGTTCCGCTGAAAAAAAAGATCACGGTTAAATCCAACTGGGACAACGAAGTGGATATTAGTTTGTAATTTTAACGTATGCAATTTTCTTCGGCTCTGTTGGAAACGGCAGTAAATGAATTTGCCAAATTACCCGGCATTGGAAAGAAAACCGCCCTCCGGCTGGTACTGCATTTACTCAAGCAGGATCCCGGCGCCGCGAAGGTGTTCGGTGAAACCATACTCAAAATGCGACAGGATATCCGTTTTTGTCACCGTTGCCATAATGTGGCCGACGCCGATATCTGTTCCATCTGTGCCAATTCGATGCGTAGAAAAGATATGATCTGCGTGGTAGAAACGATCCGCGATGTGATTGCCATCGAATCTACCCAGCAATTCAGCGGAACCTACCATGTGCTCGGCGGGATTATTTCTCCTCTGGATGGCATTGGCCCCGACCAGCTCTGTATCCAGTCGCTCGTGGACCGTATGCAGAAAGAAGGCGTTACGGAAGTCATATTCGCCCTGAATCCGAATATCCAGGGGGATACCACGATCTACTATATACAGAAAAAGCTGGCTGCCTTCCCAGTGAAAATCACTACCATCGCCAGGGGCATTTCCTTTGGCGGCGAACTGGAATTTGCCGATGAAATGACTTTGGCCCGTTCTATTTCGAACCGCCTGCCCGTGGAGAGCTATGTTTCGCATCGATAAAAAAGGGTTGTTCTCGGCCTAGCCGAGAATGGTTGACGGTGGTTGGTTGACGGTTGTCCTTTTTGAAATTCCCTTTTTATGATGTACTTTTGTTTCTCAACAGGCAGATTTGTTTATTGTTCGGCCTGACAGTTATCAAGATGAACTGAACTAATAAACGCCTGGAAAGTCATATTTACTTTTCTTCCGTTGACAGTACATTTTCTGGCCGTCTGCCCGCAAAGAACAATTCTCCCAAACATTTAAATTGAAAGATATGTCCCCAATTGAAAAGGCATTGGAATCCCGTATACTCATCATCGACGGCGCCATGGGCACGATGATCCAACGATATAATCTGCAGGAAGAAGATTACCGCGGAGAACTTTTTAAAGACTGGCCATCGGATGTGAAAGGCAACAATGATCTCCTCTCGTTGACGCGCCCCGATATTGTCAAGGCCATTCATCTGGAATACCTGAACGCGGGTGCTGATATTATTGAAACCAATACATTTAGTAGCACCCGAATTGCTCAGGCCGATTACGGTATGCAGGCAATGGCCTATAAATTAAATGTCGCTTCGGCAAAAATAGCCCGTGAGGCGATTGAAGAATTCAACGCCAACCATCAACCATCAACCATCAACCATCAACCGTCTACCGTCAACCATCAACCGTCTACCGTCAATGCGTCAAACAAGAAATTTATCGCCGGCGCCATCGGCCCGATGAATAAAACCTTATCGCTTTCACCTGACGTCAATAATCCCGCTTTTCGTTCCGTAAGCTTTGATGAAGTGTCGGACGCCTACTATGAACAGATTGGCGGACTGGTCGACGGCGGTGCGGACCTCTTGCTGATTGAAACGATCTTTGATACGCTCAATGCCAAGGCGGCTATATATGCGATCAAAAAATATTTCCGGGATACGAAAAAAGAACCATTACCCATCATGATCAGCGGAACGATCACCGATGCCAGTGGCAGAACCCTGAGCGGACAAACACTGGAGGCTTTTTATACTTCCGTTGCCCATGCCCGGCCGCTGAGCGTGGGTTTGAACTGTGCACTCGGCGCAGCAGAAATGCGGCCGCATATCGCTGAACTTTCGAAGATCGCATCCTGTTATACTTCTGCCTATCCCAATGCGGGACTGCCGAATTCAATGGGTGCGTATGACGAGGAACCAGAAGAAACCGCACATTTTCTTGAAGAATGGGCGAAAGAAGGTTATGTAAATATTGTGGGCGGATGCTGTGGCACAACCCCCGATCATATCCGCCACATCGCGGAACAGGTGAAGAAATTTGCACCCCGAAAATTACCCGTAGTGGAATGGGTCGCTTAAAAAGTTTTTTAAATGAGTGAAGTAAATATTATATACCCCTATCTCCGATTGTCGGGCCTCGAACCCCTGGTGATTCGTCCGGAAACCAACTTTGTAAATGTGGGCGAACGAACCAATATCACCGGTTCGAAAAAATTTGCGCGGCTAATACGCGAAAATAAATTCGAACAAGCGCTGGTAGTTGCGCGCCAGCAGGTAGAAAACGGCGCCCAAATTCTGGACGTGAATATGGATGATGCCCTGCTTGATGGTGAAACAGCCATGACCCATTATCTCAATCTCATCCAGAGTGAGCCGGATATCGCGAAGATTCCAATAATGATCGATTCATCGAAATTTTCGATCATACAGGCCGGACTGAAATGCGTTCAGGGAAAATGTATCGTGAATTCCATTTCACTGAAAGAAGGAGAAGAAAAATTTATTGAACAGGCCATCATTTGTAAAAGTTTTGGTGCAGCGGTGGTCGTCATGGCTTTCGACGAAAAAGGACAAGCTGATACGAAAAAACGTAAGGTTGATATTGCTCATCGCGCATTTGAAATTCTTACCAAACAACTGGACTTCGACCCGCAGGATATTATTTTTGATCTCAACATATTTGCAATTGCCACCGGACTCGAAGAGCATAATAATTATGCGGTCGATTTTATCGAGGCCACCCGCGAAGTCAAAGCCATGCATCCGCTGGTGAAGATCAGCGGCGGCGTCAGTAACCTGTCATTCTCCTTTCGCGGAAATGAAGCCCTGCGTGAAGCCATGCACAGTGTGTTTTTATTTTATGCGATCAAAGCGGGCATGAGTATGGGTATCGTAAATGCGGGTCAGCTCGTGATCTACGATGAAATTGAACCCAGCCTGCGTCAACTCTGCGAAGATGTTATTCTGAACCGGAACAACGATAACAACGAAGCCACGGAAAAACTGCTCGCCGCGGCGGAAACAGTTCGCGGCAAAGCAAAAGAAGAAAAGAAAGACGAGACCTGGCGACTTACTTCGGTGCAAGAAAGGCTGAAACATGCGCTGATCAACGGTATTACAGAATTTATAGAAACAGATACGGAAGAAGCACGTCTGCAATATGATAAACCGCTTGAAGTAATCGAAGGGCCCCTCATGGCAGGGATGAATGTGGTGGGTGATTTATTTGGTAGTGGTAAAATGTTTTTGCCCCAGGTGGTAAAGAGTGCACGCGTGATGAAAAAGTCGGTCGCTGTACTTACGCCTTTTATTGAACAGGAAAAAATAGATAATTATAATCGCCGCAAAGCCGCCAGCAGCACCGGCAGCGCTGAGGCTGAAAAAGGTGCCGCAAAAATATTACTCGCTACGGTAAAAGGCGATGTACATGATATCGGAAAAAACATAGTGGGTGTGGTACTCGGTTGTAACGGATACGATATCATCGATCTCGGCGTAATGGTGCCGGTCGACAAGATCCTGGAAACCGCCATTCGCGAAAAAGCAGATATCATCGGCCTAAGTGGTTTGATTACGCCTTCCCTCGATGAGATGGTCTATGTGGCACGGGAAATGAAAAGGCGAAACATGCATCTTCCCTTAATGATTGGGGGCGCGACCACCTCACGCATGCACACCGCCATCCGCATTGCGCCGGAATATGAACATGGAGTAGTGCACGTACTCGACGCATCTCGCAGCGTGACCGTCGCAGGCAGTCTGCTGAATGATATGCTGAAAAAACCCTTTCTTGCCAATATCGACACGGAATATATTAAGCTGAAAGCGGATTTCGCTAATAAAAAATCCGGTAAACAATTACTCACTTATAAAGAATCCTGCTCGAACAAAACGAAAATTAACTGGGAACATTATGAACCCGTTGTGCCTGCTCAGCTCGGTGTAAAAGTCTTTGCGTCGGCCGACCTGCAGGAAATTGCTGAATTCATTGACTGGCAGCCCTTTTTTATTGCCTGGGAATTACATGGAAAATTTCCGCAGTTACTCACCGATGAAGTCACCGGTGAAGCCGCAACCAAATTATATGCCGATGCCCGGCAGCTACTGAAAAAAATAATTCGTGAAAAATGGTTAACGCCCCGCGGCGTAATCGGAATTTTTCCGGCCAATACGAGCGCAGAAGATACGATTGAAGTGTATACCGGTGCTGATCAAACGATCCATCTCGAATGTCTGCGGCAACAATCGAAGAAGGCCGCCGGACAACCCAATCTTTCACTCGCAGATTTTATTGCACCGATTGAATCGGGTAAAAAAGATTATTTCGGCGCCTTCAGCGTTACCATTGAAGGAATTGAAAAACACATTGCGCGTTTTGAGGCGGATCATGATGACTACAATAAAATTATTCTGCAGGCATTGGCCGACCGGCTCGCGGAGGCTTTTGCCGAAATGTTACATAAAAAAGTTCGAACAAAATATTGGGGTTACCAAAAAACAGAACACCTTACAAACGAACAATTGATTCGGGAAGAATATCCAGGCATCCGCCCCGCACCAGGATATCCTGCTTGTCCCGACCATACCGAAAAATACAAACTGTTTGATTTACTAGGCGGTGAAAAAACAACCGGAATTACACTAACGGAATCGCTGGCCATGTATCCCGCCTCTTCAGTGAGTGGATGGTATATTGCACAACCCGAAAGTAAATACTTCGGACTTGGAAAAATCAATAAGGATCAGGTAGAAGATTATGCTACCAGAAAAAACATGGAAGTAGATGAAGTGGAACGCTGGCTGCGCCCCGTATTGGAATATGATGCCTGAGGTGTTTTCTGATCAATAGAAAGTTTCGGAAAACATTTCTGGAAAAAACTGTTTGGATAATGCTTCCGGATTGAGAATGGGTAATATATTATCCTGCAAAGCCGTGCCAGCCGTGTGTTTGGACAATAGCGCCCGTGTATGGGACACTGATAAACTAACCAGGCTGTTGATCATTTCCTCTGGTAATACCAATTGTGACGGGCCCGTCTGAAATTTGTACAACTCGGTTATTTCAAATATATGCTGAACCTGTAGGTCGGCTAAAATCTGATCGGCCGGCGCATCCGGATAATGTTCATACACGCGCACCATCATATATACAGTATTCGTTTCAAGCGTAAAGCTCAGTTGAATCCCAATCTCAAACTGCACGGGCAGAGAAGCGTCCTGAATCAAAAAATCATTGATGTAAAAACCGAATTCTTTTATTTTCTTAATGAACATCGATCGATGGTTGAATGAATTTTTAAAAATATTCTACGCAAATTTTAATGACGAGCCCGGTAAAACAGTCGTTATGAATTGGGACACTTCAATAGTCTGCATGAATACACCCGGTTTCAGAATGTTGATCTGATAAGCAAATCGAACCGGTAGCGGTTTGGGAGAATTCAATACACTGTATTTATAAGCGGAAAACTGAATCAATTCAAAGCCCAGGGCGTCTGATATTTTGGCGATCGTTTCGAGTGAAAGGTTCTCCTGTCCCTTGACCACCTTATTAATATACTGCGGTTTAACTCCGATTCTTTCCGCTAAAATTTTTTGGTTGAGATCACTGCGATCTGCGATGGAGGCCAGGATACGCCGGGCAATATTACTGGAATAACGCAACCATTTTGTATTTTTCAAACGGTAATCGGCTTCGCTGCCCCAGGGACTCTTGCTGTCTTTCGTAGAACGATTCAGTTTCTTTTTGATAGGCGTCAATACAAACTATTTAGTGGTTTACTTTTCCCCGGTTGCACGACCAACGGCAACCACTCATATAATATTCATCAATGGCACGAACAACGGCAACCACTCATATAATATTCATCAGTGGCACGAACAACGGCAACCACTCATATAATATTCATCAGTGGCAGGAACTACGGCAACCAATGATTTAATGTTCATCTGTTGCAGGAACTACGGCAACCAATGATTTCTTAAAATAGGAACGCACCCGGTCAATCTTCCCTTTTTCAGTTGACGTTAAAACCATTGGACCGTCAGAACAAATCGCACCACCGGTTACAATAAAATAATCTTCCAAGACAATTGCATAAATCTGCAGACGGGGTACCAGCCACCCGGGGAAATGATTATCCGGGATGATGTTGCTGGCCTGCAATACATGAACGTCCTCATTTAGCGGTCTGAACATGTCTTGCAGATTGAGATTTTCATATCCCGGCTCCCTATTTTCAATCTGGCGCAAGTGCCTTTCGAAAAGATTTGCTTCATCCAAAATCTGATCAATGGCCTCGTCGACGGACATGTTTTTACCACCGGAAGTTGTTAAAAGGGATTGATTTTCTACCAAAAACTGCTGGAGATACATCGTATCATTCCAACAATTAAAAAGCTTCGAGAAAATGTCTGCACGACGCCCCTTCGAACAGTCGCCGGGATAGCATACTGCCCGAAATTTTTGACTGCCCTGCTTGCTAAAAATACGTCTAAATTTCATAA
>JAYWCS010000291.1:0-2404 GCA_043780315.1 Bacteroidota bacterium
GGTACTGATGCAGAAAATGGATGGTATCCGTTTGTACGGGTCCGCCGAAATAAACGGGTATTTCGAGGTCGTCAGCATTATTTACCAGATCCTTTAAACTGTATTCGTAGGTCTTATTGAGTAAAAACCCGAAACTTCCCTCGCTTTGATGTTCGCAAAGGAAAATGACCGATCTTTTAAAGTTTGGATCTTTCAGAAATGGGTCAGCGATCAGTAAGATACCTGCCTCGGGACTGTCCATATTGTAATTTAACTAATCTGAAGGATAATAGTTTAATAAATTTGCTCGCATTTCGTTAATTAGCGGATGGTTTTATTCAGCTTAAATTAATTCATACTTGAAGAAAAATTTTACAATAATTTTCATTCTCATTATCGCTTCCCTCGTAGGTATTATTTATATCCAGTGGAACTGGATAACGACCATGGTCGAGAATAAAGAAGAAGAGCTAACCCACAAACTGGTGGATGTTACAACCGACGTGGCACGTGAGCTCATTGAATATAAACAGACGGCTCTATCGGGATCACAGTTGCTTCGTTCTCCGCAGGGTTTTGGATTTCGTCCGTCAGAACAGTTTCTGCAGGAGCTGATGCATCCGCCGCTGATATCCCAAAAATTCAGTTATCAGGAAATGGAAGATAAATTACATAAAGCATTTATATACCGGGGACTGAAAGATACCAAGTTTGAATTTTGTGTTTTTTCAGAAGTGGGAATCAGTCCGACGGTGAGTGCAAGTAATTCCGAATTGAAGTCTGCCGGTTTTTTTAATGCATTAACAGACACAGTTAATAATATCCGGTCATTATATCCCCTGGTGTCCAGCGCGGAGATGATTGGTCATGAGCCGTTCGAAACCCTGTCGATCGTGATTCCCGATGTCAGATCGGTCGTAATGAGGCAAATGCGCTGGATGATTTTTGGGGTTATATTTTTCACGTTGATTATCATCAGCGCTTTTTTTGTGACGGTCAGAACCCTCTTGGTCCAGAAAAAACTGAGTGAGATAAAAAACGACTTCATTAATAATATGACGCATGAATTTAAAACGCCGCTGGCGACCATCTCGCTGGCGGTAGATGCGATGCGTAATGAAAAAGTGATGCATGACACAGAAAAATCTGCTTATTTCAGAGGCATCATTAAAGAAGAAAATCTTCGGATGAATAAACAGGTTGAAACGATTTTGCAGGCTGCACTGATCGACCGGCAGGAATTACAGCTGAACCTGCAGCCGCTGCATATCAATGAGGTGATTCGCAGGGTCATGGATAATTTCAAATTACAGGTAGATGATATTCATGCCCAGGTGCTGTTGCAATTGCAGGAAGGGTATGATCTCGCGGAGGCGGACGAAGTGCATTTTACCAATTTGATTTCCAATCTGGTAGACAATGCAATCAAGTATTCGCGTGAAAAACTGGTGATTCGTATTATGACGATCCGGAATGGGAAGAATCTGGATATTCGTATTGAAGACAACGGCATTGGCATGACCAAAGAGACGCAGCGCCGCATTTTTGAAAAGTTTTATCGTGCACATACCGGTAACGTACATAATGTTAAGGGGTTCGGACTGGGATTGAGTTACGTTAAATCGGTGGTGGATGCCCACCATGGTAAAATAAAAGTTGAAAGTACAGTAGGAAAAGGCACTGCATTCACGCTGGAGATTCCGTTAATCCGGCAGGAAAAGACAGCCGTCGCCATAGCTTAAGAAGCGATAGCCATTATCTAGCGCGAACCTATAAACGCTTTTCCACTCGGGTCCGATAAAAGCGGCAACCAGCAATAGCAGGGTAGAATGCGGTTGATGAAAATTGGTAATCAGTCCGCGTACGATTTTAAAAGAGTAACCGGGCACGATAAATAATTGTGTTTTGGAAATCAGTTTTTTTTCAGGTTGTTTTTCTATCCATTCCAGCAAACAGGTCAATGCGGCTGCTGCTTTTATTTTCGGCAGAGGTTGATATGGATAACGTTGTTCCAGCTGTAATTCCGAGGCGGGAATATTTTCGCGTTGATATATTTTTAACCCCAGCCAGTAAAGCGTTTCCAGTGTTCTTAGAGAGGTGGTGCCCACGGCGATGACCGTTTTGTTTAATTGTTCCAACAGCTGTTTCACGGCCGTTGCAGTGACTTCAATAAATTCTTCATGCATGTGGTGATCGGCCATGTTATCAACTTTCACCGGCATAAATGTACCGGCGCCGACATGAAGGGTCAGGTATAATTGTTGAATCTTTTTTTCTGCCAGGGATTCTAAAAGTGAATCGCTGAAATGGAGTCCGGCTGTTGGAGCAGCCACGGACCCTGCTTCGCGGGCATAAACATTTTGATATCGTTCTGTATCCAGGCTCTCTGCCGGTCTTTTAAGATAGGGTGGAAGTGGAATGGAGC
>JAYWCS010000292.1:0-2929 GCA_043780315.1 Bacteroidota bacterium
CGGCAGGGGCCGCACCAACTTGCCCAGAAATCAATCAGCACATATTTTCCTTTGAAGGATGAAAGTTCAACCGGTTTACCATTTTCATCGTTGCAGGTAAATGCCAGTGCCTGATTTCCAACGGCCGTTTGTTTTAATTTCCCCACGGTGCTACGGATCATTCCGCCGAAATACGTTTTCTGCAGGGCAGTATCCAGCAAATTATACAAGCTGTCGAGCTCACCTGCACGACCGTTATAAGAAAAAGTTGAAAAAATTTCAAACGCAGATACGACCGAAGCCGGATGTGTTTTTGCATAATCGGCTACTAATTCTTTCTGCTGCTGATCCAGCTTGTCGTATTCTTTATCCAGGCTGTCCATCGCCTTCTTATCTTTTTTATTACTGGCTTCTACATATAATTTTTCGAGCGAAGACATTTTATTGTTGAGTGAATTGCTATACTGATTTTGGTAGTAATTATATTCATCCTGTGTTTTAGTTCCCGAAATCAAGGCGTCTTTGACAGAATCTTTTTTTATGAGCATGGAAATTTTGCCGTTTTCCAAAAAGAAACTTTTCGAATGCTCATCCAGTGAGATGCGGCAAAGCTCCACGGTATCGGCTTTACCATTGAATTTAAAATAACCGTGATCCAGCCTTACAGAATCTGCATTGCCGCTTTCGCGGTGAATCAGGTAGATCCAGCCCGTATCCAGTCCCGTCACTTTCCCGATGATGGCGAAAGAATCGAGTTTTTGATCTTTGGAATTCGGTGTTTCATTCGTGTGGCATGCACAAAAAATCAACAGGGAAAAAAAGCTGACCGGTAATAAATAGCGTTTCATAAACTTTATTAATTTCTAACTGGTTTTCCAGATTTAATAACAGACTGTAATCTTTCCAATGTTTTCTTTTCTCCGCAGAGAGATAGGAATGCTTGTCTCTCCAGATCCAGCAGATATTGTTCCGTTACGAGTGTTGGCTCGCTCAGGTCTCCACCGCACATTACATAGGCCAGTTTTTTTGCCACCAGCGCATCGTGATCGGTTGCATAATGACCGCTCCACATTCCGTGGATGCCGGCATATAATGCACCCAGCGCCGAGCGGCCCAGCACTTTAATATCTGTTCGCGGCACAGGCGCAACGTATCCATCCTGGTACATTTCCAGTACGGCATTTTTAGCTTCGGCAATGCGCCGGTCCGGATTAATAGAAATCACATCGCGACCTTTTTTCAGAATACCCAGGTCAAACGCTTCGAGTGCAGAGGTTGATACTTTGGCGGTGGCGATCGTAAAAAACCGGTTTTTTAATGGGATGGTCTCGGGTTCATCCGGATGAATTTCATCGGCTGCACGAAGGGCAAATTCTTTTGAGCCACCGCCACCGGGAATGAGTCCGACGCCCAGTTCCACGAGTCCGATATAGGATTCTGCCGCCGGAATAACTTTATCAGCATGTAGACTGAGTTCGCAGGCGCCTCCGAGCGTAAGTCCCTGCGGAGACACTACAACGGGGATCGCAGAATAGCGCGCGCGCATCATGGTTTGCTGAAATAATCGAACGGCCATATCCAGTTCTTCAAATTCCTGATCAACCGCCAGCATAAAAATCATTCCGACATTGGCACCAGCAGAAAAATTCTGGGCCTCATTGGCAATGACGAGTCCTTTATATTTTTCTTCTGCAAATCCAATTGATTTTTGAATGCCTTCCAGCACTTCACCGCCGATGGTTCCAAATTTCGTATACCATTCCAGCCCCAGCACATCGTCGCCGAGATGATACAGGCGCGCGGCTGAATTTTTCCAGATCGTTTGATTTTCAAAATTCCGCATCACAATAAATGCCTTCGGATCTCCGCTGACGGCAGAGACATACTTCTTTTTAACAGGGGAATACGACAATTTCTCTCCGTTCGCGACCTGATAAAAACTGCTGAAACCGGCAGCCAGCATTTCGTTCACCCAGGGCGCGGCTTTAAAGCCGGCAGTTTCCATTTTTTTCAAGGTGTCTTCTACGCCGAATAAATCCCAGGTTTCGAAAGCGCCGATTTCCCATCCAAATCCGGCACGCATCGCATCATCTACCCGAAAGATTTCATCACTGATTTCCGGTATCCGGTTCGAGACATAGGCAAATAAGGCGTAGTGAAACTGACGGTAAAATTCGCCGGATACATCGTTTGTCTGTATGAGTATTTTTAAACGTTCTTTCAGATCGTCGAGCGGTTTCGCTGCGACTAAACCGGCAAAGGAAACTTTCTGCCGCGGCAGATATTCAAAGGTCTTCAGGTCGAGTGTAAATATTTCTCTTTCCCCGGCGGCGTTTTTTCTTTTCGAAAAAAATCCCTGTCCAGTTTTATCACCCAGCCATTTATTGGCGATCATTTTATCGAGCCAGACAGGAATCTGAAAGCTATCGCGCGCTTCGTCTGCCGGACAATTTTCATATACCCCATTCGCTACTTTCACCAGCGTATCTAACCCCACCACATCGGCTGTACGGAAAGTGGCTGATTTTGGCCGGCCGAATACGGGCCCCGTGAGGCTTTCAATCTGATCAATATTCAACCCGAGTTTATCCATGAGTTTGAAGATGGACAGGATACTGAAAACCCCGATGCGATTGGCTATGAAGGCCGGAGTATCTTTACATAACACCGTTGTTTTTCCAAGAAAACGATCCCCGTATTCCAATAGGAACTCAATGACATCCTCACTCGTATCGGGTGTCGGAATAATTTCCAGCAGGCGCAGATAGCGCGGCGGGTTAAAGAAATGGGTACCGCAGAAATGCTTTTTAAAATCTGCGGATCTGCCTTCGTTCATCAGATGAATCGGAATGCCGGAAGTATTGCTGCTAACCAACGTGCCGGGTTTCCGGAATTTTTCCACTTCCTGGAAGAGCCCGATTTTTATTTCCGGTTTTTCCACCACCACTTC
>JAYWCS010000293.1:0-5105 GCA_043780315.1 Bacteroidota bacterium
CGCCAGCTCTGCCCTGCGCAGATCCGCATTCGGTATCATGGTTCTGAATTTGTAAAAATCAAATATCCGATAGCCCTTACCGGCTCGTTTGGAGACATAAAATATATTACCCTTCGATTCTGCCCGGATCGCTATGGCAATAACAAGAAATACCGGTGTGAGAAAAATGATGGCAGTCAGTGACACCAGTATATCAAATCCCCTTTTTAAGATCGTTTGCATCATGCCGGGTAGTTGTTCTGAAAAACTTTCTTTTTGTTTCGCTTCCAGCTCCCGCGATTTTATTTTAAATTTTTGCAGGAAACGGATTTTAGCATGTAGTTTTTTTTCATCCCATTCTTTCACGTTGAGAATATCATCCACCACGTTGTTTCTGATAAAATGATAATTGTCGGCCATGGTCATCATATCGGCATCAATTAACAGCGGGACCTGAGCGAGATCCGGATGATTGGCCAGCATCAACGCTAATTTTTTGATCTCCCCGAATCCCATTCGCGACTCGCAGCAGATTACTTCCGGCAGGATATGATTTTCTCCCGCCAGTTCCGTCATGGCTTGTTTAAAATTGCTGGAAGCATAACCCCGCTTGTACATACTGACAAGTTTCGAGATATTATTCCGATCGCTGCCGATATAATAAAAGCCTGTTATGCTTTCCAGCTTTTTCATAAAGAAGGTTTAAAGGTTAACTGTATTCATTCCCTGCGTCCTGAATGCATTCAAAGTAACCCACAAAGCATTCTGCCAAAATCGGACTGTGTAAGTTGCCGGAATGAACTTGTAACTGGCGTTTCTTTATCTGCCGGAGGAAACTGGCAAGAAAACCAGCGACTGAAAGACCCCCCCCTTAACAATTTGTTAATCGCTGGTTAACGTTAAGTTAACCGGTTGTTAAGTGGTTCCCCATTGTACCGCTTTACTTTCGCGCTGATTAAAAGGATCTATCTGTGAAAGGAGCGTTTTTATCAGTTGTCGCGGTTTGTTTGGCCATCGGTTCGTGCTTAGGCCAATCCACCCTCACCCGGGTATCAGGAAAAGTGAACGATTTAACGAATGGTAGTCCGCTCGTGGGTGCTTCGGTATTGATTGAGACCTCTAAAACTGGCGTGAAAACGGATGTGGAAGGGAATTTCTTTCTTTCCCTGGAATACGGCAAGACTTATAACCTGGTGATCTCCAGCATTGGATATCAGACAAAAATCATCAGCGGTATTGAACCGGTACGTGGTGAAAACGCGTCTATTATCGTTTCTCTGGACCGGGGAGCGGCTTCACTCGAAAATGTAGTGATCCGTCGTGATGTGCGTAAGGAATCCGTTGCCTCGATCTATACGGTACAAAAAAACAGCTCTGCAATTTCCGATGGGATCTCCGCGGAATCTATTAGAAAGTCACCCGACCGCAACAGCAGTGACGTGCTGAAAAGAATCAGTGGAACGTCGGTGCAGGATAACAAGTTTGTAATCATCCGGGGTTTGAGTGAGCGTTATAATTCCTCCTTATTGAATAATACCATTCTGCCGAGCACCGAGCCGGATAAAAAGGCGTTTGCCTTTGACATCATTCCGTCTTCCCTGGTTGACAATGTGATCATTTTTAAATCGCCTACGCCCGACCTGCCCGGTGATTTCGCCGGTGGTGCCGTAAAAATTACGACCAAAGATTATCCGTCGAAAAACCTCAGCGAAATCAGCATAGTCGTTGGCTACAATATGCAGACGACCGGAAAAAAATTTTACAAATCGGTTCCCGGTGGAAAATACGACGCCCTTGGATTTTTTGATAACGCCCGTTTAACGCCTGGAGGCTATTACAATAACCGTGGCGCCGGTTTTATTAATCTGACCAATGCGCAGAAACTGGCTGTTACAAAACAATTTCCCAATAACTACGCTTATCAGCAGGCTTGTCAGAGCCAACCGAATTTTAGTTTCTCCTATACCGGCGGAAATACGAAACTGATGGGAACGCATAAACTCGGCTATATCTACTCTGTCGGTTATACAGCTGGCAGACGGCTGGTGGAACGCACGCGTGAAGAATTTGAATCTTATTCGCTATCGGACTACAAATACAATACAACCAACTACGATATGCGCAGTGTGGTTTCGGCTTTGATGAACTTGACTTATTCCTATGGCCGCAGCAAAATTTCATTTAAGAA
Organism: Bacteroidota bacterium; assembly: GCA_043780315.1. Lineage (GTDB taxonomy): Bacteria > Bacteroidota > Bacteroidia > Chitinophagales > Chitinophagaceae > Puia. Next base: position 2,168 of record JAYWCS010000293.1, read on the forward strand.
TTTGTTCAATAACGATTTTTCGAAAACGGTGGCGCTGAGAAACGGTATCAATACGGTCAATACCCAGTCGCCCTTCTCTTATAAAAGTGAAAACAATGAAGCAACTGCCAACGGGATCGGAAGTTCGGTACTGGAGGGTTTGCATAGCATGAAAAACAGCTGGACGATCGACTGGAATGCGTCGTATAGTATTACTTACCGCTGGCAACCGGACCAAACCGTGGCCACTTTTCATACCGATCCAAATAGTTCACAGTACTACCTTAGTTTGTCGAACGAAAATTCGCCTGATATCATCAACGCCGGCAGAATATATTCCTATTTGACAGAAAATATTTACGGTGGCAACGTCAATGTAACCAAACAATTCAGCTGGAATAACCTGCCGCAGAAATTCAAAATAGGCACATCCAATTATTACAGAAGCAGAACGGTTGAAGTAGATGCTTTGGGCTATGCTTCTTTGAACGCGGGATTCGGCACGATAAAAATTCCTGAAACGAAGGATATCAATTTCAATACGATTTTTACGCCCAATAATATTGATGCGTATCAGATGATTGTTGCCAATATCGGTACCAATTCAACCAACTACACTGGAACAGCGTTGCTCAATGCGGGTTACGCCATGATGGATAATAATGTGACTGAAAAAATCAAAATCACCTGGGGTCTACGGGTGGAAAATTATTCCCAGCTGCTGAAAGCAGCTGGGAAACCGAACGTTGATTTAAAAAACCTCGATCTGTTGCCGTCGCTATTGTTTACCTATGCACTGAATAAAAAGACAAATGTCCGTGCGGGCGCTTCGCAAGGCGTGAATCGTCCGGAGTTCCGCGAGCTATCTACCTACCGTGTATATGATTATGAAAATAATTTTATCATACAGGGAAATAATCTACTGCATAGAAGTAAAAATACCAATGTGGATCTGAGGTACGAATATTTCCCCGGCGCCGGTGAAATCCTTTCTGCCAGTGTATTCTACAAATATTTCGACCAGCCTATTGAACAAACCAATCAGGGCAATGATGTACTCAGTTTTGCAAATGCCGACAAAGCAAAGGTGTATGGAATTGAACTGGAGATGCGTAAAAATCTCGGTTTTATATCCGGTGATTTTTTCCAACGGCTGGTAGTGTATGCAAATGCAGCGTATATCAAAGGATCTGTACAGTTTGGAGGTGTAAACTTCAACAGCCCGATGCAGGGCCAGTCACCCTGCCTCATCAATGGCGGACTCGGATACAACACAGACAACAACAGTCTTTCTTTTAATTTATTATTCAACGTGATTGGACCTCGGTTAAAATTCCGTGCGGCCACGGGCGCCGGTAAAAATATTTTTGAAGCGCCGCGAAACGTGCTCGATTTTCAGGTGAGTAAAAAATTAATGCATAACCGGCTCGAATTAAAACTCACGGTGAGTGATATTCTGGCCGAACCCTATACCTGGTATTACAAATTCCAGCAGAATCCGTCGAAAATTGCTTACAAGTCTACTGAAGACCGGATCGTGAACACGTATAAGTATGGAAGCAGCATTTTGCTAAGTATCGGTTATTCATTCGGAAAATAAAAACAACCTCCTTTTTTATCCAAAGACAAATACTTTTTCGCACAGTAAACAAAAAAAAATGAAGAAAATTTCGTTCGTACTAATTTTAGGGGTCATGCTGGCCGCTGCTTCGTGTTCGAAGAGTGATAATCAGCCAACGCCCAATCCTCCTCCGCCAGTAGACTCAACCAGCACATTGGATATCCGGGGAGTTATAAAAGCAGATCAGACATGGACCAAAAGCAGAACCTATCGGATACGGGGTTATGTATATGTAACAGATGGTGCAAAGATTACCATCGAAGCAGGCACTAAAATTATTTCGAATAAGGATTCCGCCGGGGTGCTGGTGATTTACCGGGATGCGACCATCGATGCAGAAGGAACAGCCGCATTGCCGATTGTATTTACTTCCGGCGAAACAACGCCACTGCCTGGCGACTTTGGCGGCGTGATTCTCGTGGGTCAGGCGAAAGTGAACGGTAACCATTCTGTGTTGGAAGGCGGCGTGGATCCGGCTTATAGTTCGTTCGGCGGCAGCAATGATGCCCACAGTTCCGGCACCTTAAAATATGTGCGTATTGAATACGCCGGCAAAGCAGTGAATCCGGGAGATGAAGTAAACGGACTTTCACTATATGGCGTGGGTTCCGGTACAACGATCGACTATGTTGAAGTGCTACGCGGACTGGACGATGCCTTTGAATTTTTTGGCGGAGCAGTAAATTGTAAACACCTGATTGCGTACAATTCTGCCGATGATGATTTTGATATGGACGACGGTTTCCGCGGTATGATCCAGTATGCTATTTCTATTAAGGATCCACAGTTCACCGACAATAAAGGAACAACCGGTGATATCTCCAATAATTTTGAAGTGGATAATGTAAACCCAAATAATGGATTCTTATGGACCCGCGGTCCGATCACTTTTCCGGTGATGTCCAATTTCACAGCGATCGGTCCGAATAATGCCGCCAACACGAGTGCGGATTATGGATACGGCATGCGTTGGAGAAGAGGCGCGAAATTTATTCTGGCGAATTCGATTGTTATCGGATCCCAGAGAGCCGGTTTGGATATTGATAACGATTCGACCGCTTCTTATTACAAGCAGGGCATCAGTGGGTTTTACAACAGTTTCCTGAATGCTTATGGCAAACCATATCAGGTCGATAAGCAGGTGGCGAATCCAAAATTGATGGATTCAATGAGTCTCGCGACAATTACAGAAACAACGAACTTCAGTACCTACTACTCTAATAGTGCGACTATTCAATTGACGGATCCCTTCAACAATAGTGCTCCGAATCTGAAACCCGTTGCAGAATCCCCTGCGTTAACCACAGCAGGTAAGTTTGATCTGGGCGATTTAACAAA
>JAYWCS010000294.1:0-4993 GCA_043780315.1 Bacteroidota bacterium
AAAGACGAACCGTTATTGTACAAACAGTTCGCCGGCGACGTGGAGAAGCTGGACAAAGTATATCATTCCCTTAAAACCAGGTTGCCGGACAATTCAAACCGGGAACTGGTGATGGAAGCCATGATCGCAAACCTGCAGTTACAGATTAAACTGCTGAACAAACAGTTGAAAATTATCAAACAAATCAAACATTCAAAAAAATCAGCGTATGAAAATGCCTATAAAACCATTTAATATTTTTACGCTTATCACGCTGGCGCTGGTTCCTCTCCTGGTCCAGGCTGCCAATGGAGATAATATTGAAAAAAAGCGGACGATCACTAAATCGTATAACGTAACCAATGCCGACAAACTCAGCATCGAAAACTCCTTTGGAAATGTGTCGATAACTACCTGGGATAAAAACGAAATTGAGGTGCTGGTTGAAATCGGCGTGCATGCGGCAACTGAAGATAAAGCGCAACATATGCTCGATGAGATCAATGTTACAAACAACCAGGGTGGCCACGATATCAATTTTAAAACAAGTATCAACGGAATGGGAAACGGGAAAAAAAACAAAGGATACGATGGGAAAGAACGACAGTTTTATGTGGATTACAGAGTGAACATGCCCTCCGGCAATCCGCTGCGTATTGAAAATAATTTCGGCAAAATCCTGATGCCGGATTTCGCAGGAAATGCCAGCCTGACGAGCAAGTTCGGGGAGCTGACCACCGGAAATTTAACCGATGCCAAATTGGTTCATGTTGAATTTGGAAACGTAGCGACCGGCAAACTCACGAATGCGGAGCTTGTTTTTAAATTCAATGGAAAATCAACTGTTGGCGGGCTGAGTGGTAATTCAAAAGTCCATGTTGAATTCTGCGGCGAAGTGAACCTGACGATTGAAAACGCATTGACAGATCTCGCTTTATCTGAATCTTATTCCAATATCCGTCTGAAAGTTCCCGATGATCTCTCGGCACGTTTTGACATCCATACCAATTTCGGCAGTTTTAAAAACAGTACGAATTTTAAAATTTCTGAGGAAAAAGACGATGAATCTTCCGGTCCGAAATTCGATAAGAATTATTCAGGATCTGCCGGCAGTGGCGCTGCGAAAATTAAAATGAAGAGCAGTTTTGGAAGTATCCGGATGGCCAGTGTGAACGATAAAACAATCGGTAAAAAGGATGCGGATGAAGATAAGGACGTCGATAAAGACCAAGATAAGGATGATGATAAAGATGATGATAAAGAGAAAGTGAATATGTAATTAACCCTTACCAAACAGGTGTTTAGCCCATGGCCTTATTCGATAAAAAAGATTCCATTTCACAGGCATAGCCTGCAGCTACCGTTCCCGCTTTTTCATCGAAATCATCTCCTGCACCAGCATAAATAATGGCCCGGCTGGCATTGAGCAATAGACCCACGTCATTGGTCAATGCCTTTTCAGAAATTTCTTTCAGACTTCCACCTTGTGCACCCACCCCGGGAACCAGATAAAAATGATCCGGAGTGAGCTCGCGGATCCGGGCGAATTGTTCGGCCCTCGTTGCGCCGATCACAAACATCAGGTTCTGCTTTGTGCCCCAACCAGATGCTTTTTTTAATACCTGTTCGTACAGCAGTCCGTCCGCATTTCCCTGCAATTCAAAATCAGCCGAACCGGCGTTGGAGGTGAGTCCCAGGAGAATCGTCCACTTACCTTCATATTCCAAAAAAGGACGGATACTATCTTCTCCCATGTAGGGCGCCACCGTCACGGCATCAAAAGAAAGGGTTTCGAAAAAAGCCTTGGCGTAGAGCGCAGAAGTATTTCCAATATCGCCCCGCTTGGCATCGGCGATCTTAAAATGGGTGGCAGGAATATATTCAGCCGTTTTTTGCATGCTTTCCCATCCGGCACTTCCGGAAACTTCATAGAATGCGGTATTGATTTTATAGGAAACACAAAAAGGCAGGGTCGCATCGATAATTCTTTTATTGAATTCAAAAACCGGGTCCTTAAATCCTTTCAGCGAGAGAGGTATTTTTTCCGGATCCGTATCCAGACCAACGCAGAGATAACTCTTTCGTAAACGAATCTGTTCGATGAGCGCTGCACGGGTCATGATTGATTTATTTTTTTTCTTGCATTCTCTCTGCTATTTCGCGTGCCGCCGAATCCTGTTCCTGAAGATGGGAAATAATATCTGAATAGGTTTTTTTATCCCGGTTCTGACTCATTTTAAATACATGGCGTACCGAACTTACTTCCACCTCGAACCCCACGATGGCTTTCATCATCTGGCTTACATAACCGGGTTCCATGTCTTTTATAAGCGAAGGAGAGCCGGGCTGTTCAAAATTTTCTGTTAACCGGGTCAGGAGCTGATGCAGGAAAACTTCATCCTGAAAACGGATAATCCCCGCGGCGTGAACGGACTGATAATTCCATGTACTTGCCGATTGTTTATTCTCATACCAGCTCGCGCTGACATAAGTATGAGCACCGGAGAAAACCGCCAGCACCTGCGGATTTTTGTAAAAAGCATTCGTATGATCCTGCTTTTTCATAAAATGGCCTTGAAGGAATAATTTATCTTCGCGCTGTTCAAATAAAAACGGAACTTGTGTAGCCACGGGAATTCCTTTTTCGTCTGCTCCGCAAATCAACGCAAACGGATGCGCTTTCATATAAGCCAAAACTTCTTCGGGATGCGCCGCCTTGAAATAAGGAATATCGTACATAGATGAAATTATGCAACCACTATCTCGGCCCTTTTTTCTTTGCCAATATGGGCATTGACCATTGCAATACTCCTAGCCGCATTGCCGGCGAAATCCTGAAATGCTTTTTTCGCTGTACTGTCTGATCCAACCATCACCGGCCGGCCGGCATCACCACCCTCCCGTATCTGCTGAATCAATGGAATCTGACCGAGAAATGGGATATCATATTCTTCGGCCAGTCTTTTGCCACCATCCTTTCCAAAAATATAATATTTATGCTGGGGCGCTTCATCGGTTATAAAATAACTCATGTTTTCTACCAAACCGATAATGGGTGCTTTTAGCTGCGCCTGCGCAAACATCGCGATCGCTTTTTTTGCGTCAGCCAGCGCCACATCCTGCGGTGTACTCACTACGATCACACCCGTTACCGGTACCGCCTGCATCAGGGTCAGATGAATATCCCCGGTGCCGGGTGGCATATCGATAACCAGATAATCGAGTTCATCCCAGAATACTTCTGAAACAAATTGTTTGATGGCAGAACTGGCCATCGGTCCACGCCATACCACGGCATTTTTTTCATCCACGAGCAAGCCAATACTCATCAGGCGGATACCAAATTTTTCCAAGGGAAGTATCATGCCCTTGTCGTTCACCGTTTTCATCATCGGCCGCTCCCCCCGAACACCAAACATAATCGGCACACTGGGCCCGTAAATATCAGCATCGAGTAAACCTACTTTTGCACCATCGGCCGAAAGAGCCAATGCCAGGTTGGATGCCACGGTGCTTTTGCCAACGCCCCCCTTTCCGCTGACCACAGCGATAATATTTTTTACTTTCGGCAAGACTGTTTCGGGATCCGTCCGGTTGGAATGCATCTCGGAAATAAAGTGAACTTTTACATTCACTTCCTGATCAAATTCTTTTTGAATTGCCAGCATACAATTATTTTTGATCAGGTCTTTTAAAGGACAGGCAGGTGTTGTTAGCACTATGGTAAATGAAATTTCGTTCTCATGAATCACGATATCTTTAACCATGTTTAGGGTGACCAAATCTTTTCCGAGATCGGGTTCCTGAACGGTACCAAGGGCCTTCAACACATTTTCAACGGTCATGCGAAATGTTTTGTTAAAAAGAAGAAACTGAGTGTAAAATTAATCTATGGAGACAGTAATTTGTTAGCGATTTACGATTTATAAACTTTATTTTTGGACCAATTTGAAGAAAATTCTACTATATCTGTTATTCCTGACCCTGCCTTTTGCCCTGGAGGCCCAGTTTGATAAACTGAAGGATTCCGTTGTGCAGTTTTATGGTGTTGTGATGACGGCCGATAGTCTGCTGGGAATTCCCTCCGTCACCCTATCCGTAAAAGGCCAACACCGGGGTACCTTTACCAACGAACAAGGCGTTTTTTCCATCGTTGTCATGAAAGGCGACCAGATTGAATTCAGCAGCATCGGGTATAAACCCATTCTGGTAAATGTTCCCAAGAATCTGGAGGGCAATCAATGGAGCCTGATTCAGCTAATGGCCACAGATACACAGTACCTCGCGGCAACCATTATACGGCCCCGGCCCACAAAGGAACAATTCGACCGCGATTTTGTAAATACCAAAGTGCCGGACGATCAGATTGAAATCGCCCGACAGAATAACGATGCAGTGAAAAGAAGAATTCTTTCCCGTGGAATGCCCAAAGATGCGCGGGAAGCGGCTAATTACTATCTAAAACAGAGTTCTCAGAAATATTCTTACCTGGGGCAAAATCCACCCCAAAATATTTTTAATCCACTGGCCTGGGCAGATTTTATTCAGTCCTGGAAACGAGGTGACTTCAAGAATAACAACTGATCGCACAGGGCTTCATTCGATATATGGACTATCCCGAAACACTCGATTTTCTTTTTACCCGATTGCCTTTATTCAGCAGAATCGGTGCGGCAGCCTATAAGTCGGACCTGACCAATATTCAATTCCTTTGCGAAGAACTGGATCATCCGGAAAAAAAATTCAAATCCATTCATATCGCCGGAACCAATGGGAAAGGTTCAACCAGTCATATGCTGGCCGCGATTCTGCAAAAAGCAGGATATAAAACCGGGTTGTACACCTCACCCCACCTCCATGATTTCAGGGAAAGGATCCGGATCGGCGGCCAAATGATTCCCGAAAAGGCAGTTATGCATTTTACCGAGCGAATGCTCCCTTCGATCGACCAGATCAAACCTTCCTTTTTTGAAATTTCCGTGGCCATGGCGTTCGACTGGTTTGCAACGGAAGC
>JAYWCS010000295.1:0-5407 GCA_043780315.1 Bacteroidota bacterium
TGGGACACCGACTACCAGATGGGTGGATGGGACTGGCTGAATAAGGGAGCAGAATTTTTATGGGCCAGTGAAAAAGACGGGTGGAGGCATCTTTACCGGATCAGCCGGGATGGGAAAAAAGAAACGCTGGTAACGCCCGGTAATTTCGATGTGATGAATATTTCGCTGATTGATGAAACGAACAACCTGCTTTATTTTATCGCTTCACCGGACAAGGCCACGCAGGCCTATCTCTATGTTTGTGCTCTGGATGGCAAGGGCAAAATAACCCGGATCACTCCATATACTGAACCGGGTACCCACGACTACGAAATATCCCCCAATGGAAAATTTGCCAGTCATCATTTTTCAAATTATTATACCCCCGATGATATGGAGTGGATCACGCTCCCGGATCATCTGGCGCTGGCAGGAAGTCAGCCGCTGAAACCAGTGAGCCCCGCAGACAGTGCCGGGTCCGGTGTCTCTTTTATTCACGTGGTTACGGCTGATGGTGTAAATATGGACGGCTGGATGCAGAAACCGGAATCCTTCGATCCTGCAAAGAAATATCCGGTACTTTTTTATGTCTATTCTGAACCGGGGGACCAAACCGTAATCGACCGGTATGGGATCGAAAAGTCGCTCAATTTATATAATGGCAGCCTGGCAAAGGACGGATATATTTATATATCACTGGATAACCGGGGAACGCCCGCTCCAAAAGGTGCTGCGTGGAGAAAATCAATTTACCGCAAGATCGGACAGCTGAATATCCGCGATCAGGCGCAGGGCGCGATGGAAATAAGCAAATGGCCATTTGTGGATACCTCACGCATTGCTGTCTGGGGATGGAGCGGGGGTGGTTCGGCTACCCTGAATCTGCTCTTTCAGTATCCGGAAATATACAAAACCGGTATTTCAGTGGCTGCTTTAACCGATTTAGGTACCTATGATAATATATATGAGGAACGATATATGGGCAATCCATTGGAAACCAGTGCCGATTATCTGAAAGGCTCACCCTTACGCTATGCAGCAAATCTGCAAGGCAACCTATTATACATACACGGGACGGGCGATGATAATGTCCATTTTAATAACGCGGAGATGCTGGTCAATTCCCTGATTGAGCACAATAAAACGTTCCAATACATGGCATATCCGAACCGGACGCATAATATTTCGGAGGGTCCGGGCACGAGCGAACACCTTCGGGCGCTGTTTACAGCATATTTACGGGCTCATTGTCCGGGTGGAGGCAAATAAATCTTGAAAAACCAGTATAATTCTTTGACAGTTTATCCCTGAACCCATACCTTCGCATCCCGTTCAAAAAATGGGAATTGACATATGTCTCAACGAATCAGAATCAAATTACAATCGTACGACCACAATCTGGTGGATAAATCTGCTGAGAAGATCGTAAAAACAGTTCGTAGTACAGGTGCCGTCGTTACAGGTCCGATACCCTTACCAACCCGGAAAAAGGTATTTACTGTTTTGCGTTCACCACATGTCAATAAAAAAGCGCGTGAGCAATTTCAGTTGCATACGCATAAAAGATTATTAGACATATACACGTCAACTTCAAGAACCGTTGATGCATTATCCAAGTTGGATCTGCCATCGGGTGTTGATGTAGAAATAAAAGCCTGAGTAAACTATTCCATCTGCCAAATTGCGAAAGCAGCCAAAGCAGCGCTGGATGATTTGAAAAGAAATATGAACAAGCCGTTCGGGGTTTGTTTACAACCGGTACTTCTTTCACCCTAAACTAAAGTTTGGGTGGCTAATAGAAAAGGTCGGTTGCAAACGGGGGATTGAAATCAGTATTCAGCTTATCATAATAAGCGTAGAGGGCTGCTGATTGTCCTTAGACACCAGGCACAAACCAATAAAAAGATGAAAGCATTAATTGGAAAGAAAATTGGTATGACTTCTGTCTTCACCCCCGACGGCAAACAGGTTGCCTGTACCGTCATTGAAGCAGGTCCCTGTATCGTCACACAGGTTAAGACCATAGAAACGGATGGCTACAATGCCCACCAGATCGGTTTCGGCGAAAAGAAAGAAAGAAAAGTACTCGCTTCTGAAAAGAACCACTTCGCCAAATCAAACACCACCGCAAAACAATTTGTCAGAGAGTTCCGCAATTTTTCTGTTGAGAAAAATTTAGGAGAAGCAATTACCGTAGAAATTTTCACGGAAGGTGAAAAGGTCGATGTAGTTGGTACTTCGAAAGGAAAGGGTTTTCAGGGGGTTGTAAAACGTCATGGATTTCATGGAGTTGGTGGTCAGAGTCATGGTCAGCATGATCGTAGCCGTGCCCCGGGATCTTTGGGTAACTCCTCCGATGCTGCCCGTGTAATGAAAGGAATGAAAATGGGCGGCCGTATGGGTGGAGACCGCGTTAAGCTCAAAGGGCTAAAAGTGGTAAAAGTATTTGCAGAAAAAAATTACATCCTGATTGCCGGATCTGTGCCCGGACATAACGGATCCATTGTTTACGTTCAGAAGTAACTTTTTAATCAGATTCACATGCAAGTAGATGTAGTAAATATAAAAGGCGTAAAAACGGGACGTACACTGGAACTGCCGGCGGATATCTTTGAGATGGAGCCCAATGATCACGTGATCTACCTGGCGGTAAAGCAATACCTGGCTGCCCAGCGGCAGGGTACCCATAAAGTAAAGACCCGTATGGAAGTGAAAGGATCTTCCAAAAAATTACATAAGCAAAAAGGCACCGGCGGATCCCGTAAAGGAAATATCCGGAACCCCTTGTATAAAGGCGGCGGTACGATATTCGGACCGAAGCCGAGAGGATATGATTTCAAGTTGAATCGTAAAGTAAAGGATCTGGCTAAAATTTCGGCCCTCTCTTATAAGGCGAAAGCAAATTCCATTGTCGTGGTGGAAGATATCCAGTTCAAAGCGCCAAAGACCAGTGAAATGGTTGTGGTGCTCGACGGATTGAAGCTGACAGGCAAAAAAGCCCTGTTTCTGATTCCGGAATATAACGATAACCTGCACCTTAGTTTACGTAATATTCCAAATATTGAAAGCAGTCAGCTGGCCGATATGAATACGTATGACATTGTGAAAGCAGATATCCTTGTAATCATGGAATCAGCGGCTAAAATGTTTGTTGCCGAAGACGAAGAAGTGGCCGCTTAAGTTATCAAATCCTCAAATTAGTTAAGATGAAACCAAGTGAAGTGCTGATACGCCCGATACTGTCTGAAAAAGCAAATGCACAGCAGGAAAAACTCCGCCGCTATGCTTTTAAAGTAAATACCAAGGCGAATAAATTAGAGATCAAAAAAGCGGTACAGGATTTTTATGGTATCACGGTGGTGGATGTGAATACAGTGATTGTACCAGGCAAAGCCAGATCCAGGTCGACCAAGGCCGGACTGATCGTAGGCCGGAAGCCCGGGTATAAGAAAGCGCTGATTACCTTAGCGGCGGGAGAAACCATTGATTTGTATTCGAATATTTAAGTAATTATAAAGTATGGCACTCAGAAAATTTAAACCAGTCACTGCAGGAACCCGATGGAGAATTGGGAATGCATACGCAGAAATTACGACGGATAGTCCGGAGAAGACCCTGCTTGAAAAAATCAACCGTACAGGTGGCCGTAACTCTCAGGGCAGAAGGGCGATGCGTTATATTGGTGGCGGACATAAAAAAATGTACCGGCTGATAGATTTCAAGAGGGATAAAAAAAATATTCCTGCAACGGTTATTTCTATTGAATACGATCCGAACAGAACCGCCTTTATAGCCTTATTGAATTATAAAGACGGAGAAAAACGATACATCCTCGCACCACAGGGTCTGCAGGTAGGTGGAACAGTCTTGTCGGGTGATGCAGTTGCTCCGGAAATCGGAAACGCATTGCAGATGAGAAATATTCCACTGGGTACCAACGTGCATAACGTTGAAATGCAACCCGGACAGGGCGGTAAATTGATCCGCAGTGCCGGTACGACCGCGCAGCTGACGAATAAAGAAGAAAAATATGCGGTGCTGAAAATGGCATCCGGCGAACTGAGAAAAGTGCTGATCAATTGCTATGCAACTGTCGGTGTGGTATCCAACAGTGACCACAGTCTGCAGAGCATGGGAAAAGCAGGTCGCAACAGATGGAGGGGAATACGCCCACGGGTACGTGGTGTTGCGATGAACCCGGTAGATCATCCGATGGGTGGTGGTGAAGGTAAAGCGTCCGGTGGCCAGCCACGTTCACGTAATGGTCAGTATTCAAGGGGTCTTAAAACAAGAACCCGTGGAAAGGGAAGCGACAAGCTGATCATTCAGACGAAAAAAGGAAAGAAATTAGGTAAATAAATCCTGCAGTTGAAAATTTGAAAATTAGATTATGGGTCGTTCAATAAAAAAAGGTCCTTACGTAGATGCGAATTTGGAAACAAAAGTACTCAGCATCAATGAAGGGAAAGGAAAGAAAGGGGTGATCAAAACCTGGAGCCGCCGTTCTACCATTACGCCGGATTTTGTGGGCCACACATTTGCTGTGCACAATGGCAATAAGTTTATCCCGGTCTACGTAACGGAATTCATGGTAGGTCATAAGCTTGGGGAATTTGCGCCGACCAGAAACTTTAAAGGTCATTCCAGCAAGAAAATTGCTGATTAGGATAGGTAAGAAAAATATTTTCCGGGAAGGCCCGGTCAGGAACAAACCAGAAAAAATGGAAGCATTAGCAAGATTGAGAAATTACCCGACGTCGCCGCGAAAGATGCGATTGCTTGTAGACGAAATCAGGGGCCTGCAGGTGGAAAAAGCACTGGCATTGCTGGAATTTCATCCGCAGCATTCTTCAACGCCGCTGTATAAATTATTATGGTCTGCCGTAAAGAACTGGGAATTGAAGAACGAAGGAAAAAGCGCAGCCGATGCCGGTTTGCTGGTAAAGACCATTTTTGTTGATAACGCCCGCGTGCTGAAGCGGATGCGTCCTGCTCCACAGGGGCGTGGTTACCGGGTTCGCAAACGCAGCAACCACGTAACACTGGTTGTGGATGAGAAACTGTAGTTGAGAAAAAGGGGATATGAAATTTGGAAATTATTTTCAGATACCCTCAGATAAAAGAGTTTCAAATTTCCGGATTATAAATTTTCAAATTAAACAGATACATGGGTCAGAAAACAAATCCTATCGGTGCGCGGCTGGGAATTATTCGTGGCTGGGAATCAAACTGGTTCGGTAATAAAAGAGATTATTCTGTCAAGCTGATAGAAGATAATAAAATCAGAACCTATCTCAATGCGCGTATCAATAAAGGCGGAATTGCCAAGATCGTGATTGAGCGTACCCTGAACAAGCTCATTGTAACCATTCTCACTTCGGCTGGTTTCTTTGTAATCGGCTTATCGGGGAACACGCGGATCCACACA
>JAYWCS010000296.1:0-13074 GCA_043780315.1 Bacteroidota bacterium
CCCATATTTTCCGTCTCCGGCCGGCCGCTCATTCCCGTACCAATATTGAATCCTACTCTTTTAAAGTGACCCCCAAGGACCATTATATTAACTGGCAACAGGATCCTTTTGGGAATTTTCAGGCCCGCGTAGTTTTTCCTGAAAAGACCAAAGAGCTGAAGATCGAAGTGGAAGTGATTGCCGATATGGTGGTGATTAACCCATTCGATTTTTTCGTTGAGGAATATGCTGAAAAATATCCTTTTAATTATTCAGATCTGCTGAAGGCAGAGCTTAGTCCTTATCTGGAAATCAAAGAGGAAGGTCCGCTGCTGAGTCAATGGCTGGAGGGCATTGATAAAAGCACCAAAGAAATCAACGACTTTCTGGTTTATATCAACCAAAAACTTAATAAGGATATCAATTATAATATCCGCATGGAAGTGGGTGTGCAAACCTGCGAAGAAACACTCCGCATCTCCTTGGGTTCCTGCCGCGATTCGGCCTGGTTGCTGGTACAGGTTTTCCGCCGGCTCGGATTAGCGTCCCGGTTCGTTTCCGGATATCTCGTGCAGCTGACTGCTGACACCAAATCGCTGGATGGCCCATCGGGCCCGGAAAAAGATTTCACCGATTTACATGCGTGGACAGAAGTATATATTCCAGGCGCCGGATGGATCGGGCTGGATCCGACCTCCGGATTATTTGCGAGCGAAGGACATATACCCCTCGCCTGTACCCCCGATTATGCCAGCGCCGCACCGGTTGTGGGGGCTTCGGATCCCTGCGAAACGGAATTTTCTTTCTCCAATACCGTCACCCGCATCCATGAAGATCCGCGGGTTACAAAACCCTATTCCGACGCCCAATGGGAAACGATTTATGCGACGGGTTTAAAAATTGATAAAGACCTGGAGAAAGCAGATGTGCGTATGACGATGGGGGGTGAACCGACATTCGTTTCCATCGACGATATGGAATCTGAACAATGGAATACCACAGCAGATGGCGCAGAAAAACGTGCACTATCCCACAACCTGATCTTCAGACTGCGTGAAAAATTCGGTCCGCAGGGCATGATCCACTACGGACTCGGAAAATGGTATCCCGGCGAACCGCTGCCCCGTTGGCAATACGGCTTGTTTTGGAGAAAAGATCTTTATCCCATTTGGAAAAATATCGAACTGATCGCCAACGAAAGAATTGAAAAAAAATATACCTGGGAAGATGCCGAACGGTTCATTAAAGAACTAACAAAACATATTGCCGTTAGCGAAGAAAATATCAGTACCGGATATGAGGACACTTTTTATTTCCTCTGGAGTGAGGGGAAATTACCCGTGAATGTGGATCCCCTGAAATCCGATTTAAAGGACCCCATCGAACGCAAAACGCTGGCACAATTACTCGATGGCGGACTCGATCACCCGGCAGGATACACACTTCCACTGAAATGGAACTATGAAAACAGTAACTGGCAGAGTTGCAAATGGCTTCTGAAGAGAGATCATTTATTCCTCGTGCCCGGCAATTCTCCGATGGGACTTCGTCTGCCATTGGATTCGTTACCGGCCGTTGCCAAAGAAGACGAACCACAAAAAGTTGAACGGAGCCTGTTTGAAGAACTGCCAGAACTCGAACATTTTGACGAAACTATTGTAGGTCGCTATGGATTGGTTTATGAACATCCGGAACCAAAACCGAAAATAAAATATTCCGAAATAAAGGAACCAGAAAAATATAAAAAAGATCCGAATAAAAAACCCGGGCCGGTAGAAAAAAAAATCAAGCCCCTTTACGTGGTGCCGGTAATAAAAACAACTTTATGCGTTGAAGTACGCGAAGGAATTATTTATATCTTTCTGCCGCCCGTAGATTATCTGGAGCACTACCTCGATTTAATGGCCTCTGTTGAAGCAACGGCAGAAAAATTAAATATTCCGGTGCGTATTGAAGGCTATGAACCACCCAGAGACTACCGCATCCAGCGTTTAGTGGTGTCGCCCGATCCCGGCGTCATCGAAGTAAATATTCATCCCACTAAAAACTGGAAGCATTTGGTGGAGCTGATTGATACCTTATACGATCAGGCATTTTTATCCAGACTGGCAACAGAGAAGTTCATGCTCGATGGCCGGCATACCGGTACCGGTGGCGGAAATCATATTACGATTGGAGGCGAAAATCCGAGTGACAGCCCCCTGCTGCGCCGGCCCGATTTGTTACGCAGTCTGGTCGCCTACTGGCAACATCATCCCGGACTTTCGTATTTATTTTCGAGTGCATTCATCGGCCCTACGAGCCAGGCGCCGCGTATCGACGAAGGACGAGATGAAAAGTTATATGAAGTAGAGATAGCTTTTAGTCAGGTTCCCGAAAATGGTTTCATTCCATTTTATCTGGTGGACCGGATCTTCCGGCATTTGCTCACCGACATCACCGGCAATACGCATCGTTCAGAATTTTGTATCGATAAATTATATTCACCGGACAGTTCTTCCGGAAGGCTCGGCATCCTGGAGCTCCGCGCCTTTGATATGCCGCCGCATAAACAAATGAGCCTTGTGCAAATGTTGTTAATCCGCGGGCTGATTGCCAAATTCTGGAATAAACCCTACACACATAGTCTGGTACGCTGGGGCACCGAACTGCATGACAAATTCATGCTGCCCCATTTTGTACATGAAGATTTACAGGACGTGATCAGTGATCTCAACGAGTCGGGCTATCCATTCGAGATGAGCTGGCTGGAACCCTTCTTTGAATTTCGTTTTCCTCATTATGGCACCGTGAAAATTCGTGGAATCGAAATGGAAATCCGCATGGGTATTGAACCCTGGCACGTATTGGGCGAAGAAATGTCGAGTACAGGCACGGCCCGTTATGTCGATTCATCGCTCGAGAGGGTCCAGGTAAAATTAAAAGGATTCAATGCCGCCCGGTATATTCTGTTATGTAATGGTAACCGCGTGCCGCTGCGGGCCACCGGCGTAAAAGAAGAATTTGTATGCGGTGTGCGTTACCGCGCCTGGCAGCCGCCTTCTGCACTTCATCCCATGATCGGCGTGGACGCGCCGATCAGCTTTGATATTGTGGATACCTGGAACAGCCGGTCGATCGGCGGATGCACCTACTATGTGGCACACCCCGGCGGAAGAAGTTATGATAGCTTCCCGGTGAATGCCAATGAAGCGGAATCCAGAAGGGTAAACCGTTTCAGCGATACTGCACACACGCAACAAGTATTGCGTCCCAATCCAATCACCGGCTTGATTGCCCATTATATTGAAGAAAACCGAAAACTATTTTTGTACGATGCACCGCCTGAAGAAATAAATAGCGAGTATCCATTCACGTTAGATATGAGAAAAAAACCCAAACGCTGAAGTAAAGACCTTACCAGCGTTGATAGCTATTATTTAACCCCGCTTTTTGTAAACAAAGCTCGTGAATGAATTGCAGTTTCTCTACAATCGGAGCGGATATCACAAAAGGATAAAAATCGGAATGTCCCATACTACGATTCAAACTATTCACTGCAAAAGTTAGTGGCAGCCACCATTTAATAATTTGCGCGAAATCAGTCATATCATAAGGATCCTGTTGGATACTGGCTTGCATACCTTTTGTAATCTGCACCGTATCGGGCTGAATGCGAATGCCAAAGGAAAAAGCCGTTTCCAGCGTGTCCATCAGGTGTAAATAATGCGCCCAGGTCTCGGCCCAATCCTCCCAGGGATGAGACGTGGCGTAGGGACTGATGAACCGTTCGCTCCAATTTGCAGGTGCACCATTTTTATAATAGGTCTCCAGCGCCTCCGCATAATCCACCTCTTCATTTCCAAAAAGTTCGCGATACCTGGCGAGCGAATCGGTATTTTTTATCAGTACCACCCAATAATAATGGCCTATTTCGTGGCGAAAATGCCCCAATAACGTTCTATACTTCTCTCCCAGATCCATTTTATGACGCACCCTGGATGCTTCGTCGGCTTCATCAATATTTAAAGTAATCGTTCCGCTGTCGTGACCGGTAATCACTTTTTCTCTAGGCGAACTATCGGCCATAAAATCGAAGGCAATCCCCTGCTCCTCGTTGGCTATTTTTTTATCGACAGGTAAACGCAAACGAAGTAAAGAATAAATCAACCGGTGCTTCGCGATTTCAATATTTTTCCAACGTCTCAGATTTTCCGCGGTACCCAGCGCCGGAATAATGCGGTTTAAATCGCAGGCGGAACAATAGACCGATGTCTGTGTGATGTTAATCAGCCAGTTACAGGTTCCAAATTCAGCATTCTTGCAAAAATGAAAAATATTATTCTCATTCTGAATATCTGAAAACATATTCCCGTTATCGGGCGTCAATGCGATCAATGAAAGCGACACGGAATCAAACCCAACGGTATGTCCGCAGTTCAGACAAACATTATTTTCGAAATAGAGGAGGCTATGACAATTACTGCAGGTATACAGTTTCATATTAAATTGTTGGACCTATTTTAATCAATAACTATACCAGCACTCAACGATCGCCCCGCACATCTACCGACACCACTAATTCATGGGAGCCACTGCTAAGGATAATACCTTCAAATGGCGCCACATCGGCGTAATCCCTACCCCATCCGATGGTGATGTGCTGGTCAGCCACAATACAATTGTTCGTGGGATCAAAATCGGTCCAGCCCATATTGGGAATATACAAACTGAACCAGGCATGAGAGGCATCCACCCCAACTAATTTCTCCACTCCTTCCGGTGAAAGTGTTTCAATATATCCGCTCACATACCGGGCGGGAAGTCCGACCGCGCGCAAACAGGCAATGGCGAGATGTGCAAAATCCTGGCATACGCCTTTTCGTTGTTCCATCACCATAGATAACGGCGTGGACACGGTGGTCACGCCGGGTTTATATTCAAAGTCGGTGTATATGCGGCGCATCAAATCTTCGGCCGATTCAAAAACAGAGCGACCCGGAGTGAAGGACCCGAGTGTATAAGCGAGAATATTTTCGCTGCTGGCCGTCATCGGGGTTTCAAAAATATACTGCCGCACTTCGGCTGCACCTGTTTTCATTTGGTTCAACTCTAACCTCACTTCTTCCAGTGTCGCATTGCGGAAAATATTCATTTTGATCTGACCCGAAACATTTCTTTCTACCTGCGAGGTAACGTGTACCGTGAGTTCCCAATGTTCTTTTTCGATTGAAAAATAAATAACTTTATTGCCGAAGAAATCTTCGTACTCATTCATCGTGTCGGGTTCCGGGTGGATTTTAATCGTGGCATTTTTACAAAACTGTCCGTTCGTATTTCGAGGAACCAGTCGCGCAATATTATGGCATAGGCTCACCGGTTCTTTATAAGAATACGATGTTCTGTGATTGATCGTGTAGTTCATATTGCATTTAATCACCGGGGTCATCGCAATATAATTGTTTTAGGGGTCAGCTCATGTTTAAAAAAGGCCTTGGACAACACGCCCGGAATAGCAGACAGGATCGTATATAATTTTGATAAAAATACATCCAGTTTAGCATAAACCTCTTCTTCACGATTCAGGCTGGTCAGTTCATTCTTATCAGCGAGTTTCAATAAGATATCGGCTTCAAGAATCAGTCGCTCGTACTCTGTTAAAGTATAGACCGATTGATTTTTTGGAAGATTTTGTAAATAGTTTTTTAACCGGACTACCTGATAGGTAAGCGACCGCGGATTGTTTGGGTCGAAGAGCAACAGATCAATCACCAGCAAACGCTGTAAAGGCCGCCGGTATTTATACCGATAGTTCACCAAGCCTTCATTACTGATCAGTACGGCTTGTTGCAGATTATATTCCACCTGCTCATTGTATTTCTTCACCAGCGTGGTTTTCAACATGGTGATCACTAGAAGACTCTGTTCAATTTTACGTCCCAGGTCGAGCATAATCCATCCCTGCTCACGCGAAATACTTTCCCGGTTTAATCCGATGAAGGCAACCGTAGACGTAATCAGATTATCCAATGTCTGCAACATCTGCAGAGAACCGTGATGTGACAAAGAGATATCATGCTGCAGCTCTTCTTCCATCCCGCGGATTACGCGCCAGGTGTCGGTAGACCAATGATCCCGCACTTCGTTGATGGCTTTCTGAAATTGCAAAAAATTATTTCGAATGCCCCCGGTTCTTTTTTCATTGAATAATATATCCCGCAATTCTTTCCAGGGATCTGCAAATTTTGATTCTGCCTCATCGCCCGTAAAACCGGGCAGGGTATAACTATATTCCGTGAGAGCCAGTAATAAATTTCTTTCGGTTTGCTTATTAGGTTCGTTGATGAGTTTATTTCCTTCCGCCACGAACTGCATCACGGTGCGAAGGAACCGTGCGTTGCCCAACAGGCGTTCCGTATAGCGTCCCACCCAGAATAAGTTTTCGCCGGCATGACTGGGCAGCATGTCATTATAGGTTTCAGCTTTGCGTTCGGAAGTTTCTTTCAATACATGCACGATTCGTCCCGGCTCCGGAGAAATAATCCACGCATCCTTACTGAATCCGCCCGACTGGCTGGAGATAATAAAGTTTCCAGCATCAGAAGAAGTTCTGCATAGTCCACCGGCCATTGCTTTGTATTCATTCTGATTACTTACTAAAAAACTTCTGAACAAAACTTTCCGGGGTTCAATTTTTCCGTTTATTAAAGAAGGGGTCGAAGAAATCTCTACTTTCTCCTGACCGACAAACATCGCCGGATTGGCTTTGATTTGTTTTTTGAATTCCTTTAATTCAGCCGCCGAAAGCGACGCTCCGTCGATCGAAGAACTTCCGGTGGGGTTACGGTTGATCTTTTTGATTACGAGCGATTGAATATTTTCCAATACATATTGTAATTCTTTGGCCTGGCCGCACCACCAGGAAGCGATGGTCGGTAAAATCAGATCCGCCGATAAAAAAAATCGTGAAATAGGTTGGAGAAAAGGCATCAGTCCGGGGTTCTCCAGAATCCCGCTGCCCAGCGGATTGGCGATGCTGATATTGCCGCTGCGCACGCACTGCAATAAACCCGGAATGCCCAGCTGTGATTCTGCTTTTAATTCCAGCGGATCGCAATAGATATCATCCACGCGGCGCATAATCACATCCACCCGTTCAAGGCCTCCGAGCGTTTTCAGCCAGACAAAATTATCTTTTACAATGAGGTCGTTGCCCTGCACCAGGGTAAAACCGAGATAGGATGACAAATACGAATGTTCAAAATAGGTTTCGTTATTGGAGCCCGGGGTAAGAATAACAATGCGTGGATTTAGGTTCTGATGCGGTGCGATTTCATTCAGCCCATTACGGAGCGCATTAAAATAGGGCGACAGATGACGCACTTTTAATCCGTTGAATAATTCGGGAATCACGCGTGTCATCGTCGTCCTGTTCTCCAGCGCGTAACCGGAACCGGAGGGTGCCTGCGTGCGATCGGCCACGACCCATATTTTTCCTTCCACACTTTTGGCCACATCGGCCGAATATAAAATCAACTGATGTTTACCCGGCAGTCGGATACCGGAACAGGGACGCAAAAAACCTGCATGATTGTAAATCAGCTCCATGGGGAGCAGTCCCGTTTTTATAAGTTTTCTTTCCCCGTAAATATCTTCGAGAATCAGATTCAGCAACTGGGCTCGTTGAGACAGTCCCGATTCGATGGTTGCCCATTCATGCCGGGAAATCATAAAAGGAATATTGTCGAGCTTCCAGGGACGGTTTAATCCATTGGGATCGCCATATATATTATAAGTAACCCCATTCTCTTTGAGTAAACGCAGGGTGTCCTGGTTGCGGCTGCTCATCTCTGCATCGCCAAGCTGGGCATAGGTTTGAAAGAAAGTATCCCAATCGGGTCTAACCTTACCGTCGGCCCCCATTAACTCGTCTGGTGTATGATGATTATTAAAGTAATCCCGGAATAACGGACTATCCAGCAGATCAGGGATCATATTATCCTTTTGGGTAAAAGTTGCAGCAGGTTTCAGGGCTTTAAAATTACTGAAAATAACCCAATCCCGCCTTAGCTTTGTAAACAGAGAATCCTCTCAGCGATAATATTCCCGTATGAATAAAATAACGTTGCTTTCATTCGCCTTATCGATCGGTATAGTCTCCAGTATTTCTTTAACAGGCCAGGTGGCTACCTCCTTACCGCGCAGTGTGCCCGAAACAGAAGGAGTTTCTTCTGCAGGTATTCTCCGGTTCATAGAGGCTACGGGCAAAAGCAAACACGAACTGCACAGTTTTATGTTTCTGCGGCACGGAAAAGTAATTGCCGAAGGATGGTGGGACCCATATAAACCCACGCTGCGGCATTCGTTGTATTCCACCAGCAAAACGTTTACTTCGACAGCCGTCGGACTGGCCATCAGCGAGGGACTGTTGAAATTGACAGACAAAGTAATATCGTTTTTTCCAAACGATCTGCCCGATACCGTCTCCTCTTTCCTCGCTTCTCTCACGGTGAAAGACGTACTCATCATGTCAGATGGAATGGATCCGGATCCAACGTATTCGACGCCCGCAAAATTTAAAAACTGGACCAAGGGATTTCTGTCCGTACCCATATTGAATAAGCCCGGAACCGTTTTCCTTTATAATTCGATGGGGACTTTTATGTTGTCTGCGATTCTGCAAAAAGTAACCGGAGTCAAAGAAATCGATTATCTCAGGCCCCGTTTGTTTGATCCATTGGGAATCGTGGGCATGGATTGGGAAGAAAATCTACAGGGCATCAATACCGGCGGTTGGGGGCTGCGGATTAAAACGGAAGACATGGCCAAGCTGGGTCAGCTCTACCTGCAAAAAGGAAAATGGAAGGGCAACCAGATTGTGCCGGCGGAATGGATCGAAGAAGCGACGACGGCAAAAATTATCCAGCATCCGGCACTGGCGCAAAATAAAAAAGATTCGAGTGACTGGGAGCAGGGCTACGGCTATCAGATCTGGCGCAGCCGGCATCACGCCTACCGCGCTGATGGCGCCTTTGGTCAGTATATCATTGTAATGCCCGATCAGGATGCGGTGATCGCTATTCAGGCCGAAACTGCCGATATGCAGAATGAAATCAACCTGGTATGGGATTACTTATTACCTGCAATGCAGAAAAATAAACTTGCGCCGGATATTAAAAATCAAACGGCCCTAAAAGCAAAATTAACGTCACTCGCATTGCCGACTGCGCCGGAAAAATACACCGCTGCCGGAATCAGTATGACTACGGATAAAAATTATGTATTTGAACCGAATGAAAGAAATATTGAGACGTTTACGGTTCAGATCCGGGACGGCATTTGTCGGCTGATGATGAAAACTTCTACAGATACCTACAACCTCCAATACGGATCCGGCAATTGGAAAATTGGTCAGACCAACAAACAGATGCCCACACTGCTATCGGGTGCGAAAGAAAATTTCGCGTTACTGTTACCCAATAAAATTGCCGGCAGCTATTATTGGAAAGATGATCAGACGCTCGTTCTGGAGCTGCGATATATTGAAAGTCCGCATACCGAAACCATGACCTGTCATTTGGATGGAACAAAAATTTCTGTTGATATCGAAAGCAGTTTTGACTTCGGCTCCAAAAAAGTGGTGCTGAACGGCGTATTAAAATAATGCGTCATCGTGTTTTTCATTATTGACCCAGGGAAAACTGCCCAATAAACCCTGACTGGTTACCCGGTTGCCTGCATTGTGTTCATCTGCATTTTTCCAAACCCACTCTCCGTATCCGTATCCAAACCCTTCCGCTTGCCCAGGTGCATAACCAATCGCGACATCCGGAGTGATCCGGTTTACTTCCATTTCACGTACACTATTCTCGTTCAGAATACGTTTGCCATTCCATTCTCCGTGATGCAATATCATATTAAAAATGTCAGATAGTCTTCCGGCGTACTGCTGGCGCCGCCTGCAGGCAGTGGCACACGTTTATGTCCGAAATCCGTATTCTTTAAACCCAGGGCCCGGGAAATACGCTCAGCGAATAATTCTTCAAATGACTTCCCGCTGATCTTTTCCATGATTGCCGCGGCCATACTGCGTGAGCATGGGCAGATACGTAACAACGGTGTCGGTTAAAGGCAGTGACCCATCATCAATAAAAGTCATCACCAGCGCAGTCGACAGCCACTTACTGCAACTCCCAATCATCTGACGGCTGTTCAGCGTGTAGTCGTCCAGATCCGTCTCCTGACCGAGTTTTTCGACGATGATATGGTTCACCGTTTTCTGACGCCGGTTCATTTCATTCACCGACTTATTATAAATGATATTTTCATCCTGATAGATGACCAGAATGATACGCCCACCCATTACTTTCGTATTGGCCAACATCCAATCGTCCAGTTTGTCGAAACGCGACGGTGTTTGGCCCGGCAGACAAGAGCCCATCAAAATCGCCCAGATCCCCCCACTGCACGCTGGAAAACCCTTCCGTTGAACTGTGAACTTTTTCATTTAATTTTATTTAGCGGGTTATCAATGACTGATAAATGACGAGAATGTTTAATCCCCTTCCGTTCGCCACTCAAAATCAGCTTCACCGGGAAAAAAGAAATCTTTATGGAAAAATTAATTTGTATTGTTTCGTTTCTTTTGATCAGCTTGATTTGCCCGGCGCAAAAAATACTGCGTGTGGCTGTCGCCGGCCTCGCCCATGACCATGTTCATGGCATCCTGAATCAGTATAAGAAAGGAGAAGTTATTTTAGTGGGAATTGCAGAAGCCGATGATCAACTCGTGCAGCGATATAAAAAAAGCTATCAGTTACCCGATTCGCTGTTTTATAACAGTCTCCCGGCTTTGCTGTCACATACAAATCCAGATGCCGTGTTAGCTTATAATTCAATTGTCGAACATCTCGGAGTCGTGGAACTCTGTGCACCGAAGGGAATTTCAGTGATGGTGGAAAAGCCATTGGCCACTACCGTGAAAGATGCGGAACGCATGGCATCCCTGGCGAAAAAGTTCCATATTTTCGTTTTAACAAACTATGAAACCACCTGGTATAATAGTAACCAGCAGATTCATGCGATGGTAGATTCCGCCGGGCTCTTGGGAGATATCCGTAAAATAATTGCACATGATGGGCATCAGGGACCGAAAGAAATCGGTTGCAGTCCGGATTTTCTGAACTGGCTGACGGATCCTGTAAAGAATGGTGGCGGGGCATTGATGGACTTTGGATGTTATGGGGCGAATCTAATGGTCTGGATGATGCATGGTAAACCACCCGTTGCCGTTACGGCTGTTACCCATCACCTGAAATCTACGATCTATCCAAGGGTTGAAGATGATGCCACCATCCTGTTAGAATATCCGGATGCCACCGGTATTATCGAAGCGTCCTGGGACTGGCCATTTGGTATCAAAGATCTCGAAGTGTTTGGAACTAAAGGGTATCTGCATGCATTGAACGGAAATAATGTTCAACAAAGAATGAAAGAGACATACGAAAATATTCCGGTGAAAAAAGCCTACTATCAGGATAATATTCAATATCTGGCAGACGTGCTCAACGGGAAACGCGATCCCGAAAATGATCTTTCCTCCCTGGAAAATAATCTGATAGTCGTCCATATTCTGGAGGCCGCTTTGCAATCTGCGCGCGAAGGAAAACGGATTGTGCTGTGAATAGTATGAGCTAATAATGCGGTGAATGGTTTAAAATGTTGGTAATATTGCCCAAAGAAAACGACTCTTATGTGCCACGGGAATATTCTTCGCTTAGCCGCTTGCTTTTTCATCCTTTTACCTTTTGCCGTTAACGCACAAAATGCGCCGGATAATAAGGAATGGATCATTCAATCAAACAATTACACGAAATCTATTATTGATATCGACGAAAAATATTCTCCCGAATTTGGATCCGAACAGGGATTGGCTTTTTATGATACCCTGGTGTCGGTTCCCACGCTGGCCAATATGTACGCTGAACGAAAGGACCGTCTCGCTGCCGTGGATTTGTTGAAAGCCGCTAAACAAAAAGAAAAAAATCTATCCCTTCAACAGGATCTGAATATTCTGATTCATCAGTCGGAACTCGGTTTCCGTCAACAGGATTATGAATTCAGCAAAGAAGTTTCTTATGTTAATGCAACAAGTACCGTTTTTGATGGCATTCAGGCCCTGCTCGATGATCAAACCCAGGTTGAACGACGTAGTGCCGCGGTGATCCGCCTGCGTAAATACGCCGGTTTGCAAAATGGATATCGGCCCATTGCTACCATTTTACAGGAACGCATGGCTGGTCAGATGAATAAACCGGAGATGATCTATCCTGCAAAACAGGAAATGGAAATTGCGTTGTCACGCAATGCCAGTATGGTGAGTGGTATCCGGGAGTTGTTTGAAAAATATCAAATCACCGGTTGGGAAGAGGCCTATGCCGCCATTCAAAAACAATTGGAGGATTATGACAGCTGGGTAACAACAACGGTCTTGCCGAAAGGAAGAACGGACTTCAGACTACCCGCTCAAAAATATGCGCTGGCGCTCGAAGGTTACGGAATTGATATTCCTCCGGCAGAAATCGCTTCGATGGCACATGCCGCCTATCTCCGTATCCAGGAACAGATGAAACCCCTGGCCGCAGAAATTGCAAAAAAATATCAGCTTCCTTCCAGCGATTACCGCTCAGTATTATTATTTCTGAAAAAATCTCAGATCATTGGTGATTCGATTATGATTGTTTACAAAAACCATCTCGCGGATATCGAAAATATCATTCGCAAAAAGCATCTGATCACGTTACCGGCGCGCGCTGCGATCATCCGTTTGGCGACTGCAGCGGAGACCACGCGACAACCGGCGCCGCATATGGTGCCACCTCCTTTCTTACATAATACAGGTCAGCGGGGCGTTTTTGTTTTACCGTTAAATCTGCCAGCTCCGCCGGGAGAAAAAGTTGATACCTACGACGACTTCACCTTCGACGCAGCGTCCTGGACTATCATCGCACATGAAGTGAGGCCGGGTCATGAATTGCAATTTGACAAAATGGTGGAAGAGGGCGTTTCACAGGCCCGTGCCCTGTACGCATTTAATTCAACGAATGTGGAAGGCTG
>JAYWCS010000297.1:0-2912 GCA_043780315.1 Bacteroidota bacterium
AGTTTTGTAAAACCAGGACAGGTACACGAAACTTGCATGAAAATTAACCGTATTGCAGAGTAATTTGGGGTAATCTTAAAATCAAGAAAGCCCGCAAACACTGTATTTGCGGGCTTTCTTGATTTCTTTAAATCTAAAATAACTGATTTCAGCGGAGAGGGCGGGATTCGAACCCGCGATAGCGTTTCCACTATACACACTTTCCAGGCGTGCTCCTTCAACCACTCGGACACCTCTCCGGTTGCTCTTAAAACAGGCGGCAAAAATAAGGTTTCGGCACTTACCGATCGAATAAATTTAATGCGTTGGCCGTCGTAATGGAAGCCACTTCTTCCAAAGAAACTCCCTTTATTTCCGCCAGTTTCTGCGCCGTATAAACCATATAACTGCTTTCGTTCCGCTTTCCACGGAATGGCACCGGCGGCAGATAAGGCGCATCCGTCTCCAACAGCATATGCTCCAATGGGATGTTCTTCAGCACGTCCGGCAACTTGCTGTTTTTGTATGTCAGCGTTCCGCCAATACCCAGATAAAATCCGAGCGCTATAATTTCCCTGGCCGATTTTTCGTCTTCATTAAAACAATGAAAGACACCATGTAGTTTTCCCTGCTGATGTTCACGCACCACGGCAATACTTTGCTCAATGGATTGACGTGAATGAATCACGATCGGCAGTTCATACTGTAAGGCCCATTCGATCTGCTGATGAAAAGCCCGATATTGTTGTTGTTCAAATGTACGGTCCCAATAAAAATCCAGACCAATTTCGCCAACCGCCGCAAAGGGGCGCTCAGAAAGGCTTTGCTCAATATGCTTCAATGCATCGTCCACATCCTCTTTCACCGAACACGGATGTATTCCCTGCATAGCAAAACAAACGTCCGGATAAAGCTTCTCCAGATTTAATAAATGCGCCTCCGTTTCGCGATCTATCGCCGGTAAATAAAAACGGCTGATACCGGCTGCCAGTGCCCGTTCCATCACCGCTTCGATGTCCAATTCGAAGACCGTACCGTATAAATGACAATGTGTATCAATTAGTTCCATGCTATATAAATTTGGTATTCATTTCCCCGTTCCCTTACCTTTTTTTACTCAAAATTGCTCTAAGTAAAAACGCTTAGGTCATTTTTTGGGTGATTTTTTATCATTCATTTACTTCGTCCTAATCTGTTACTAAATAGCTGTATAAGCATGGTTATCTGCGAAATATGTTTGGTGAATCAAAAAAAGTTCTACCTTTCAAATAGTTTTCATAGGGTACGGATTAAAAACGGGCCAGGGTGTCTACCCCGGCCCAATTTTTTTTCACTTCGTACTTCGCCCATTTCATACACCTTCCTGCACTATTTTATCGCTTCAAAGGAATATCCTTCCTTCGAAAAATGTTCCAGCACAATCGGTAAGGCTTCCTGTAAAACCCTCAACGCTTTTGCGCTGTCATGAAAAACAACAATACTTCCGCCCCGTGCGTTTTTTATCACCCGGGCCGCAGATGTTTTACCATCCACAGTAGGATCAAAGTCTCCGGCCAGCACATCCCACATCACGATTTTATATTTTAATTTCTCAATCAGATTGCGAATCTGAAACGCACTAACGCGTCCATACGGCGGTCTGAATAAATCAGAATCGATCTGCTCGCGGGCCATCTCAATATTTTGCAGATATATTTTATTATCAGCCTTCCATCCGTCCAAGTGGTTAAACGTATGATTGCCTACGCGGTGGCCCTCATTCAGAATACGTTTGTATATTTCAGTCTCGGCCACCACATTTTTCCCAATACAAAAAAAACTTGCTTTCGCCTGATACCGTTTTAACTGGTCCAGCACAAAGGGTGTGGCTGCCGCATGCGGACCGTCATCAAAACTGAGATAGATTTTTTTTTTGGCTGAAGGGAAATTCCAGATACAGGTTGGATAAGATTTTTTTAGCCAGAAGGGTGTTTTTGTAAAATAGAACATAGTGCAATTTACTCAGAAGCTGTTTATATGAATCACCTCGCCATGCTGCCTGAATATTTTCCCGTTTTCCTTCAGGAATTGCTCCTGACTGATCCGGTCACGCAACAGCTTGTCCATGTAATTTTGCTCTTCTTCCCGGGTGATCGTTACCCGCTTTCCCATATATAAGGCTTCGTCGCAATAGCCCTTCAGGAGCGGATCAAGCTGGCTGTAGAATAAATCACGACTGGCAAAAATATCCGATCCAATCACTTTGTCGCCCGACATGCATACAAAACCCACGATGCTACTGTCGGTCGATTTGAATTTATTCTGGAAGAAATGAAAATATTCATCATTGAGCTGAATCATTTTTTTATCGGCATTGCGCGACAGATACGCAAAACTCTGACTCGGAATCTTACTGTTATTAAGTTGTCGCTGAATTTCCTGCCAGATCAATACCTGATTTTTACTTTCGTCAAGTACCTTACGTAATGCCGGATTCGCAAAATTCTGGTAGCCGAACTTTTTTTCTTTATCACTCCATCTCCCTTCCTCCACACACATCACCGAAACATATTGATCTTTTCCGTTCGACTCGAGCAGCGTATCACGCGTAATCATCCGGTCCTGCCGGCCGCCGGAAATCAGTTCACCGGAAGAAATAAAAATCGTTTCATCCGAATGATTATTGATCCGAAGGAAATGTACATTTTCCGTAGAAGCCGTTCCGCGTTCGGACAAGGTGGCGATTCCTTTTTGTATCGCCTGACTCAGTGAAATGACATGCGGCGTTCTGTTGCCAAATCCATTTTTGGGGCGGATAGGAATAATCCGAAGGTTTTTAAATTCGATGGAAGAATCATAGTCAACATACACCTGATCATAGGTAATCTCCTGCGCCTGCAGGGCGCGAAATGCAAAATGAAAAACGAGGGAGATGAAATATTTCACAAGTGAAT
>JAYWCS010000298.1:0-19133 GCA_043780315.1 Bacteroidota bacterium
CCAACAGGATCGTTTTCTGATGAAGGTGATCGTTACTTACCCTTCCAAACAGGAGGAGCAGCTGATCATCCGTCAGCATATGAATGGAATCAAACAACCCGAGCTTCAGCAGGTGGTTTCGATGCAGGAAGTATTGGAAGCGCGCGACCTGACACGTAAAATTTACATGGATGAGAAGCTGGAAAATTATATACTGGATATCGTTTTTGCCACAAGAAATCCAGAGAAATACCGGTTGGAAAAATTAAAATCCATGATTTCTTATGGCGGATCGCCCCGCGCCAGCATCAATCTCGTCCTGGCAGCCAAAGCCAATGCGTTTCTGAATAAAAGAGGATACGTGATTCCCGAAGATGTTCGCTCGATTTCAAAAGATGTGCTGCGTCATCGGATCGGACTCACCTACGAAGCCGAAGCAGAAAATATCAATGCTGATTATGTGGTGGATGAGGTGCTGCGCGCTATTCAGGTACCTTGATTGGTTGACGGTTTTTTGGTTTATGGTTTTTTGGTTGACGGTTTTATGGTTGACGGTTTTTTGGTTGACGGTTTTTTGGTTTATGGTTGACGGTTTTTGGTGGTTGGTGGTTGGTTGACGGTTTTTTGGTTGACGGTTGACGGTTTTTGGTGGTTGGTGGGGTAATAAATTCGGTTAATGTAAGAGATAGTAGCAAGAAAAAAATTGCTATGACAAGTTATAAGACGTTAGAAGTGTGGACAGTGGCGATGGAAATTGTGAAAGAAATATATTGTTTGACAAAATCCTATCCGGCGAACGAGAAATTTGGATTGATCAGTCAGACGAACAGAGCGGCAGTTTCCATTCCCAGTAATATCGCAGAAGGAATGGGCAGAAATCATACAAAGGATACGATTCAGTTTCTGCATATTTCTAGAGGAAGTGCCTATGAAGTGGAAACGTTATTAAATATCGCATTTATGATAAATATTATTAATCAGGAGGCCTATGATCATTTGAATACAAAACTGGAAAGCAGCATTCGATTGTTGAACGGATTTATCGGCTATTTGCAAAAAAAGCAATATAACCATCAACTATAAACCGTTCTTGGCGCAGCCGAGAACAACCGTCAACCAAAAAACCGTCAACCAAACACCGTCAACCAAACACCGTCAACCAATCACCGTCAACCAAAAAACCGTCAACCAAAAACCGTCAACCAAAAAACCGTCAACCAATCACCGTCAACCAAACGCCGTCAACCAAACAACCGTCAACCATGCTCAGCGCGCAGGAAATCATAAAGAAAGTTCGGGAGCTTGAAATCAAAAGCAAGCGGCTCACGCGTCACCTCTTCACGGGGGAATACCACAGTGCCTTCAAGGGCCGCGGTATGAGCTTTCGCGAAGTGCGGGAATATTATCCGGGAGATGACGTACGGTTTATCGACTGGAATGTATCGGCCCGTTTCAACACCCCTTTCAGTAAATTATTCGAAGAGGAAAGAGAACTCACGGTGATGTTACTGGTAGACGTCAGTGGCAGCTCCCTGTTTGGAACCGTGAAGGGAAGAAAAAAAGACCTCATCACGGAAATTTGCGCCGTACTGGCTTTCTCGGCCGTAAACAACAATGATAAAGTGGGTTTGATTTTCTTCAGCGATAAAATTGAGAAATATATTCCGCCTAAAAAAGGACGCGATCATGTTTTACATATCGTGCGCGACCTGCTCATCACCGAGCCGGCTCAGCGCAAAACAAATATTTCACAGGCCTTACGTTTTCTCAATAATACCCTGCGACAAAAAACCATTACCTTTTTACTCAGCGATTTCCTCGACGAGTCGTACGATGAAGCTTTGCGGGTGGCAGGTAAAAAGCACGACCTGATCGGCGTCAAAGTGTACGATAAAATGGATATGGAACTTCCCGATGTGGGATTAATTGAAGTAGAAGATGCCGAGACCGGCGAAATGGTTTGGGTTGACACCGGAAATTATGAGCAGCGCAATTTTTATCAGCAATCTTTTTTTAAAATGACCGAACGTTGTAAATCTCTTTTTCTTAAATCAGGCGCCGACCTGCTTCATATGCGCACCGATGAAGATTACGTAAAAATTCTTCAGAAGTTTTTTGTGGGCAGAAACCGACCGACCTAGCCGATGCCCAAATCTCTCACCTATATCGTTTGTATATTGATCCTCCTGGGAAATGGTGCTTTGCGCGCACAGGAGAATTCGCCGGTAAAAGTCTCAATCGACCGCAATCAGATCTTGATCGGAGAGCCGATCCTTTTAAGCCTCGACGTGAAATCGGCCACGGTTTCCGGCAATGTGTTGCCCCAGTTCGATAGTATCCCCCATTTTGAAATGATCGAAAAAGCCAGACTGGATTCCACTGTCTCCGCCAATGGCGCTAGTTATCATCTGGAATGGAAACTCACCAGCTTTGATTCCGGCACCCGGGTAATTCCGGCTTTGATGGTTACCGTCGGCAACCAAATGTATAAAACAGACTCACTCGCCGTAGAAGTTTCTTACGTTAAAACGGATCCTACCCAGGACTACCACGATATCAAAAACATTATCGATATCGAAAATCCGGCGGTGAAATATATTCCATGGATCGTTGCACTGGTCACCCTGCTCGCCCTTATTCTGTTTATCTGGTTCATCCGTTTTCCTTTAGTACAGGAAGAAGTTTTCAAGGAGACCGGTTCTGGGCGGGTTTCTCCTTTTGAAGAGGCCATGAATTCCCTGGATGCGTTGAAAAAATTGCCGTTAACAGACTCCGCCGCGGTAAAGAAATATTATTCCGGGATGAACGATGTATTACGGATTTATTTGAACCGTCGCTGGGGCTTGGTTACCATGGAAAAAACGAATGAAGAATTGATTCTTACCCTGAACAATCAACAAATGGATCGCGACAGCTTTTTAAAACTGACTTCCACCTTGCGTATGAGTGATTTTGTAAAGTTCGCCAAATATGTCCCGGGTCCGAACGAAAATGAAACCAATCTGGAACAGATTCGGTCATCTATTGTGTTCATCAACGAAAAGGATAAATAGTGCTATACGACTGGATTTCAAATATTCATTTTGCCAAACCCTGGTTTTTTGCACTCTTTGCCGTGCTGCCCCTGCTGATATTTTTTTATCTGCGACCCCCGTTTCGCTCACAGGGTAGTCTGTTGGTTTCCGGAGTAAAAGCATTCGGCAGTGGCCGTTCCTGGAAAACCATTTTCCGCCATTTACTTTTTGTGTTTCGTATGCTCGCCACTTTGTGTATTATCATCGCGCTCGCCCGGCCGCAGACAGGCAGTGAAAAACAACTCACCACCGGCGAGGGAATTGACATTGTATTTTGTTTGGATATCAGCGGAAGTATGCTGGCGCAGGACTTCACCCCAAACCGGATGGAGGCTGCCAAACAGGTTGCAGGAACTTTTATTGATGGCCGGCCCACGGACCGCATGGGACTCGTTATTTTTTCCGGCGAAAGTTTTACGATGTGCCCGCTGACGACCGATCATGCGGTGTTGAAATCGCAACTCTATAATGTGCAAAGCGGATTGCTGGAAGACGGCACCGCCATTGGATCGGGACTGGCCACCGGCGTAGAAAGATTACGGTCGTCGGTTTCGAAAAGTAAAGTCATTATTCTGCTAACCGATGGCGAAAATAACGGCGGCGTGGTGGATCCAAATACAGCGAAAGAGATTGCGAAATCTTTTGGGGTGCGCGTATATACCGTGGGTGTGGGTACGGAAGGATTTGCGCCCGTGCCGGTGCAAACCAGCAGTGGGGTGATCATGCAGAAAGAAAAAGTGAGCATCGATGAAAAGCTCCTGACACAGATTGCCAATGAAACCGGCGGAAAATATTTTCGCGCCATGGATAATGAAAGTCTGAATGCGATCTACAAAGAAATTGACCGGCTGGAGAAATCAAAATTTGAGGTTTCAACTTTCACCCATTATTCAGAAAAATTTCTTCCTTTCCTGATCGCAGCCACAATTTTTCTGCTACTGGAATGGATATTGCGTTTCACCGTGTTTAGAAAATTTCCCTGACATGCGGGCAAGAGTGTACAAATCCACCGGAAGCTGGTACACGGTAAAAACCGGGGATGGAATTATATATTCCGCCCGAATCAAAGGGATTTTTAAAATTGATGGCATTACGTCCACCAATCCGATTGCCGTGGGCGATTTTGTAAATATTGAAATAGAAGCCGGTGGGGAAGAAGGGGGCATGATGATCACCAAAATAGAAGAGCGAAATAATTATATCAACCGCCAGTCGCCTGCCAACAAACACCAGCATCATATCATTGCTTCGAATCTGGATCAGTCGCTGTTGATTGCCACCTTGAAAGAACCGAAAACATCTCAGGGATTTATCGACCGGTTTTTAGTTGCCGGTGAAGCCTATCATATTCCATCGGTTATTGTTTTCAATAAAGCCGATATCTATCGGGAAAAAGAAATGGTGTCTTTTGAGGAACGAAAGCAGATGTATGAGGAGGTCGGATATAAAGTACTCCTGATGAGTATGGAAAATAAATCGGGCATGGAGGAAATCGAAGAGCTGCTCAGAAATAAAACGACGCTGCTCAGTGGGCATTCCGGCGTGGGAAAATCATCCTTTATCAATACCGTGGTTCCGGAAATAGAAATCAAAACACTGGAAGTAAGTGGCCGAAGTGGAAAGGGAATGCATACCACCACTTTTGCACAGATGTACGATCTGCCCCTGATAAACGCATGTTTAATTGATACCCCGGGGATTCGGGAATTCGGACTGGTCGATATTCCGAAGCAGGAACTCTGTCATTATTTTCCGGAGATGCGGGCGCTGTTGAACGACTGTCAGTTTAATAATTGTCTGCATATTAATGAGCCCGGTTGCGCCATAAAAAAAGCCCTCGAAGAGGGCAAGCTTTCTTTTAATCGTTATGTTAGTTATGCGGTGATGCTGGAAACCATTGAAGCGAAAACGTACTAGGAAGCCAGTCTGTTCGCGGTATGAATCAAGAGTTTTCCTTCCAGAAAATGCGCTACTTCTAATACGGCTTCATTATCTTTTCTCGGCGCTTCACGGAATTTTCTCGGATAAATTGAAATGCCGGTATAGATATTATAATGAAGTGTCAGCGAATGACCCTTGAAGGCAAAGTCCCACATCAGCGAATCAAAATCATCGGCTTTATGGTTGAAATGGACGTCGAGGTCGTCGGACAAAATATTGGCGACTTCATAAAATCTTTTCAGTCCGCAATCATCGTCAATAACAGCTTCGGTACATCCGAAGTCGGTGCGAATGGTAAGGCTCATAGCGGTGGGATTTAATTGGTTTACGGAATAGTACATATATCAGACTTTAAATTTGGGTGATTTAGGGAGCTTTTCTCCGCTTAGTATTCGTTCTGCTCCAACATTTCTGCCATTGGACGGACAGCCATATTTCGGTCCGAATAAATTATTGACCAGGCTGCAGGAAGTTGCTGTGCTGCAGAGGATGGACAGCACAATAAACAGGTAAATGCACGCACTCTTTTTCATGGGTATTGATTAACGATTTAAACCTACAAAAAAGATTCAGTATTTGCAATCAAGTCGGGGCAAACTCGATAAAAGCACTCAAATCTTCGATGAATGGAGGATCCCGTCATCACTATTGGGCATTGCGGTTACTTTCAGGCTTTAAACCTTAAACCGTCTGATTCCGGAACCAGTCTGCATACTGGATGTAATTATTGGCGATACGGTCTATTTCTCCGTGGATGAGATCCTGCGGAATATCTTTAATTTTTCGGGCGGGTATCCCGGCATAGATCGCCCCTGCTTCCACTTTTGTATTTTCAAGTACCACAGCACCGGCGGCAATGATGGAATTGCTCCCGATATCGGCGCCGTCCATGATGATCGAACCCATACCCACCAGCACATTGTCGCGGATTGTGCAGCCATGCACAATGGCGTTGTGCCCGATGGAAACATTATTTCCAATTACCGTTTTTGCTTTTTGATAGGTACAATGGATAATGCATCCATCCTGTACGTTAACTTTGTTCCCGATTTGTATACTATTCACATCCCCCCGGATAACGGCATTAAACCAAACGCTGCAATCGTCTCCCATTACCACGTCGCCGACGACGCTGGCATTCGGAGCGATGAATATGTTATTTCCAAAGCGGGGCGAAATACCTTTTACGGGGAGAATGACCGGCATAAACTTCAATTTGTTGATACTAAGTTAAGTGTTTTCCTTCGCCGTGGTCGCTGCATTCGGCGGGTCCGCCCATCCATCATTTACTGTCAACCGATTTCATGAACCAACGGGAACTTTTCTTTCAACACGTTGCACAAACCTCGCCCGCGCCGCTTGCCCTTGAAATCGTGCGGGCCGAAGGTTTGTATTTGTTTGATGCTACCGGAAAATCCTATCTCGACGCAATCGGCGGCATCAGCGTTTGTAATACGGGGCACCGTCACCCAGCCGTGGTGCAGGCCATTAAGGATCAGGCCGACCGTTTCCTGCATATTTTGGTATATGGTGAAATGGTTCAGTCACCACAGATTGAATACGCGCAACTGCTCGCCGCCCATCTGCCGGGTCATTTGCAATCGGTTTTTTTTACAAATTCGGGAACCGAAGCCACCGAAGGGGCTATGAAGCTGGCGAAACGCGTTACGGGAAGAACTGAAATCGCCGGGTTTATCAATTCTTACCACGGATCCACGCAGGGCGCGCTGAGCGTGATGGGCGATGAATACTGGCGCAACGCTTTCCGTCCGCTCTTGCCGGGTATTTCACATCTCCGGTACAATCACGATGAAGATCTTCCGCTGATCACGGAAAAAACCGCCTGTGTGATCGCAGAAACGGTTCAGGCAGAAAATGGCGTCATCAAACCAAACCAAAACTGGCTTCGGGCGCTGCGAAAAAAATGCGATGAAACAGGTGCCCTGCTGATATTGGATGAAATTCAGACCGGCTTCGGCAGAACCGGCACCCTCTGGGGTTTTGAGCAATATGAGATTGTCCCCGATATCCTGCTCCTGGGTAAGGCGCTGGGCGGTGGACTGCCACTGGGTGCTTTTATCGCCTCTAAAGAAATGATGGACTCCTTCACTGCTCAGCCGGTACTGGGGAATATCACCACCTTCGGAGGCCATCCCCTCAGCTGCGCCGCTGGTCTGGCAGCACTGAAGGTTTTATTGAAAGAAAACCTGATAACGGCTGTTACGGGAAAAGAGCAACTGTTTCATGCACTCCTCGTTGATTCCTCTATACAGGCGGTTCGCAGTGCTGGATTGCTGATTGCGGTAGTATTTGAAAATTTTAAAACGAATAAACAAATTATTGATGCCTGCATTGAGGAAGGCCTCTTAACGGATTGGTTTTTATTTGCATCGAATTGTTTACGGATAGCACCACCGCTGACCATCTCTGTGGAAGAGATAAAAACAATTTGCCGGATTATTCAGAACGTTACCCGGAAGCTGCCGAAAACACCAAATTTCTGATAGTAGGCCAGCCCTTCGTTGGAGGGCATCACATGCCATATAAAATCGACGCGGAAGAATTTTAGAATATTATCTACTCCGGTACCCACTTCCATATAGGTTTTTCCATCGAGCGATTTGAATACATAATCCGGCGTGTTATTATAGGCCGCATTGGCATTCGACAGATGCCCCCATAATGCCTTGATCGTATAAAACTGCCTGAATTTCAATTTTCTGGTGAGGGGCAGAAAACGAAAGATGCCCGTTCCGATATTATGTTCGAAGTTGATACCGGCAAAATGATCATGGAGGTATTCATATTTACTCATCAGGCTGAATGCATAATGATTATAATAATAAGTTTCGTTTCCGGGAGCCACATTCAAAAAAGGAAATGGCTGGGTACCGGTGGTAATTCCGCCAAATATGTTATAATAAATACTTCCGATCGGGGGCACTTTGATAATATCCGATAAACTCAGATAGAATTTGTTATACGTCAGCGTACTGCCCAGCACACCCGGAATGCCGCGTGTATATTTAAAATCGACGATCGGATAATTACTGCCCAGGCTGGTCCGGTAAAAAGTAGTTTCAAAAAATTTCTCCAGAAAAGCGAAACGCAGATTCATGGAAAGTTCAAATCCATTCATCGGATTACCGGAGCCGGAAATAAAATCACTCTTCGGCGGAAGATTTAATTCCGGATTATATACTTTATGATCGGCGGTGAGTGTAAAGGAAAATCCATTGATCCATTCCTTAAAGAACTGAACTTTTTGCTCCGTGAGATTAATAAATTTAATCGGAATATGGGGTTTGCGTACGGCGACTGCGAATATATTATCCGACGTGATCTCGTCGTAATATTGTTGTCCATAGTCCAGATCCTGCCGGTACATTGCGTACAGCGTCATGCGCGGATGACGTTTAAACACATAGAGCGCGTCGGCTTCCTGATGCCATACTTTGTCGCCGAATCCATAGGCCAGATAGCCGTGTAGTATTAAATTTTTATTGAAACCTTTATTGGTACCCAGGTCAAACCGGACACGGGTACCCTGCAGCTCGTTGGCATAAATCCAGTTGAACCAGGGACCGATCTCAAAATTTCCAATATTCAAATACCCCGTTCCGGCAAAATTCAACACATTGGTATAAGTATGGAAGAGCGGCATTTTCATGAGCGTATCCACCATCTGATAAACTGCTTTTTCGTCCTTACTTAGTAGTTCATGGCGGTTTTCTGTCCAGAAAGAATCTGGTTGCTGGCGTGCATTTTCGCCAAACTTCACTTCTTCCTTAATCTGATTTTTTTTCAGCTGATCGGTAACGCTGGTATCGTTCAATACAATGTTTCTATAGGTAGTGGTTTTACGTCCGATCATGCCCAGCCGGTTTTTTCCCAGCGGCGAAAGATTCACAATAAATTTATCTTTTGAAAGAAACCAGGTGGTATCGTTGATGAGTTTAAATTCTTCGATGATCGTCATCTGTTGCACAAAATTCACATTAGCGGATGCATCGAGTCGTAAGGTCATCTTCTGAATTGCAAAACTGCTGTCATGCACCCAGCAATCGCCTTCGAAAGTATTTTCCCCTTTTCTTTTTGGGGTGAATATCAGGTGCAGCAGCCGGCGCGAGTCTACATATTGGGTGTCTACGATCTTATACCGGTAATAATTATCGCCGTTATTACTCAGCGGGCTCACAAATCGTTTGTCAAAAACGGGGATGAAATTATTGTAGAAGTCGATATTCTGTCCCATGCCCCCCAGATATTTACTCACGCTTTCATTATTGAGGCCCACCGTTTTACTTCCCTTGATTACTTCGCGCCGTTTTAAGGGGTCGCGTGCATAGTAGTAATCAGAAATGGTTTCCGTAATATAGATCGGAAGGAAAGGATGTTCTTCTGCGGTGCTGTCGATATTATTAAGGATGAAACTAAAGGGCTTGAGCGGACCGATTGACTGGATTTTGTCTTTATTTACTTTATTCAGATCCAGCTCCAGTTTGTTGTAGAGCTCGTACGAGAAATTCTGAAACCGGTAACGATCGTTCGACTCCTTATGTTTCACAATCTTGCGCCAGAGCAGGAGCCCGAAATCTACTTTGCGGCGCACCACCACTTCGTTGATGTATTTTCCGCGCTGCAGGTTGATGATCACGGTAAGGGTATCATTACGCGCATGCGCAAGCAGAGAATCACCCAACAGTATCCGATAGTTTTCAAAACCAACGTAGGATATCTCCAGTGTGTCCCGTGGCCACTGCTCGAACCGGAAAGTAAAGCCCCCTGCAGAGTCGCTGAGCTTGCCATAACCACTTTTGTCCAGCCGCATGGAAGCAAAAGGTACCCGTTCGCCACTTTGATAATCCACGATTGCACCCCGCAGCACTTTTGTCTGGGCTTGTGAATTCAGGGAAAAGAAGAACAGGAGCCATAAGCCTCCAAAAGGCAGACATTTTTTCAATGCCGACATATACTGTAAAAATACTACTAATGCTTCGAAGGAGTTGCTTCCGGTTCACCAATCTCCTTATTTTTGCAGCCATTATGGCCAACGACCCAGGGAAATTACAGGCAATTATCTCCCATTGCAAAGAGTATGGTTTCATTTTCCCCTCCAGCGAAATCTATGACGGTCTGAGTGCCGTGTATGATTACGGGCAATACGGAAGCGAATTAAAAAAGAATATTCGCGACTACTGGTGGAAAAGCATGACCCAGCTACAGGATAATATCGTAGGAATCGATGCGGCTATTTTCATGCATCCCACAATATGGAAAGCTTCCGGACATGTCGATAATTTCAGCGATCCCATGATCGATAATAAAGACAGCCAGAAACGCTACCGGGTAGATCATCTCATCGAGGCCCACGCGGATGAACTGGAAGCGGCCGGGAAAAAAGACCAGGCCGATGCATTGCTCGCTTCGATGGACGCGCTGCTGGCAAAGAGTGATTTCGACGGACTGAAAAAATTAATTGAAGAAAAAAACATTAAGTGTGGCGTGAGTGGAACGGTGAACTGGAGCGAAGTGCGGCAGTTCAATCTTATGTTTTCAACCCAACTCGGCAGTGTATCCGAAGAGGCGAGTGAAATTTACCTGCGCCCGGAAACGGCTCAGGGAATTTTTGTGAATTTTCTCAATGTGCAGAAAACGGGAAGACTGAAAATACCATTTGGGATCGCCCAGGTGGGAAAAGCCTTCCGTAATGAAATTGTTGCCCGTCAGTTTATTTTTCGCATGCGGGAATTTGAACAAATGGAGATGCAGTTTTTCATTCGTCCCGGCACACAGAAAGAATGGTATGAACATTGGAAAACAAGCCGTATGAACTGGCATCTGAGCCTGGGTATTTCACCGGATAAATACCGTTTTCACGACCACGTAAAACTCGCCCATTATGCCGATTCGGCCTGCGACATTGAATATGATTTTCCGATGGGGTTCAAAGAAGTGGAAGGCATTCATTCCCGAACCGATTTCGATTTAAAAAACCATCAGGAATTCAGCAAGAAAAAATTAACTTATTTCGACACGGAATTAAACCAGCATTATATTCCCTATGTGATTGAAACTTCGATTGGCCTGGATCGGACCGTGCTCCTGGTGTTGAGTGAAGCCTTTCAGGAGGAAGACCTGAGTACGGCGGATAAAAAAGACAGCCGGATCGTATTGAAATTTCCACCTAAACTGGCGCCGGTGAAACTGGCCATTCTGCCGCTGGTTAAAAAAGACGGTCTTCCCGAAATTGCCAAAGAAATTCTGGCGGAATGCCGTGGAAGGTTTCGTTGTTTCTATGAAGAAAAAGATACCATCGGTAAAAGATATCGCCGGATGGATGCCATCGGAACACCCTTTTGTGTTACGGTTGATTATCAGTCAAAAGAAGATCAGACCGTGACCATACGTTATCGCGATAATATGCAGCAGGAACGTGTACCCGTTGCCGCCATAAGAGAAATAGTAGAAAAACAAATTTTATAAAACTTAATTGAAAGTATAACCTTACATTTGATCTTCACCTCCAATTGCCTGAATAACCGCCCGTTGGATGCATATCCGACCCCTACGAAGTACCTGTCGAAGATCTGTTATCTGATTCTTTAATTTAACTACCACTACTATCATGCTCACCAACGAGGTTACGCTGAATATTTATTTACTGGTTACTATTTTGGGTTTATCGGTTTTGGTGGGGTTTGCTTTCAGGGCAAAAATGATCTTTAAATGCCGGGCGAAAATAGAAGAACTCGAGAGAGAAATTCTGAATAATTACGAACATATTCTGGAACTCGAACGCGAAACGCTGAAAATGGAATCCCATTTGCAGGATATTAAAAGTCCGATTATTACGATGAAGTCACCGGCTAAAGAAGAACTCGTTACATCGAAAAAAGTGCCAGATATTTCCCTTCGCAAACAATTACTTTCCAAGAAAAATGCGGATCAGCAGTCTGCCTCCGGACTCTGATCTTCGATCGGTTAAAGATGTATTAAAAGGCTACGTTATTTATCCGTACAACTCCAGATGAATGGCCTTGCGGTCGTATCCTAATTCAACGATTCGTTTTTTTGCATCGTCAATCATATTTTTCCATCCGCATAAATAGAAGTTCGCCGGAGAAACCTTCGCCGGTTCATCCGCAGTCGCTGCTTGGGCGTTCTTCCTGCAAATCTCTTCGAAAACGGCATGCACATAACCCGTTCGGATCAGGTGCTCCCGGTTCTCGGGAATCTCTCTCGAAAAAACAGGCAGGTATTGAAAGCCGGTGAGATTTTCCTCGAGCTCTTCCAGTTCTTTCTGGTACAGGGTATCACTCAGTTTTCGACATCCAAATATTAAATAGAGATTCTGATGCGCCAGGTTATGGTTGTAGATATGATGCAGCATGGAACGGAAAGGCGCGATGCCAGTTCCGGTACAAATCAGAAAAAGGTCTTTTTCTAAAGTTTCCGGTAAGGTGAAACTTCCCTGCGGACCGCGAACAGTGAGTTCGCTACCAACCTGAATTTCTTCAAACAAATATTTAGTGCCCACGCCGCCATCCATGAGTACGATCACGAGTTCGAATACCGCCGACCCGTCGGGCCAGGAAGCAATGGAATAACTTCTCCAGCGCCGGGAAGGTTTTTCGTGAATCGGTAAATCCAGTGTAACAAATTGTCCCGGTTCAAAATGAAACGCGTCTCCGGAAATAAATTCTATCCAGAAACGCCGCGTACCGGGCGTTGCATTCTCAATTCGTATCACTTTCGCGGGCTGCCAGGGTTGAACCATTCATTGTTTGTTAATACACCATTACTTTCTTCAGGTATTTTTTCCCGCCGATTTCCAACTCCAATACATACATGCCGTTACTGACAACGCCCAGATTCACCGGCTGGTTAAAGGCGCCCTTGAAATTCGGATAATCCGATTCGTAAATCTTTTTTCCATTCAAATCAATCACCCGCAGACTCGTATTGGCGGTGGCTGACTGATAAAACTGTACGGAAAACTGACCATGACTTGGATTCGGTCCGACAATCAATCCGATGTCATTTCCCGGCGTATACACATACTCGCTAGAAACAAGCACACAGCCCACACTGTCGCTCACGACCACTTTATAAGATCCGGGTCCGTGCAGGGAATCTGTTTGTGCCCGACTGCCCGCGATCAGTGTATCATTATAATACCATTGATTTCCACGCGCGTAGTTACTTGATAATACATTCCCGATACGCGTGATCGTAACCGGGGTCGGTGTGGTCGCAATTACCTCGACCCGTGGAGAAGCACATTTATTAAGAGTCACCTGCATATCATAAAAGAAATAATAATATTTCCTGTAAAAGGTCGTGTCGCTGCAGGTGGTTGTATTGATCGCACTGTTACCGGTAATGGTGAATATGCCGGGAATTCCCACCGGATAAATGTTTTGGGTAATATTATTATTGCGGAATAAGAAGGCACTGTCTTCTGCTACCACGA
Organism: Bacteroidota bacterium; assembly: GCA_043780315.1. Taxonomy (GTDB): domain Bacteria; phylum Bacteroidota; class Bacteroidia; order Chitinophagales; family Chitinophagaceae; genus Puia. The sequence goes on from JAYWCS010000298.1 coordinate 13,471, forward strand.
TCAATATATGGTTACCGGGTGTGGGTACCGGCAGATCCAATAAAAATACCGCGCCCGTATCGCTGGGTGAATTCACCGATGAGGCCACACGACTTGGTGTTGGAGTTGTCGCATAGACATCGATGGTGGTGCTCGAAACAGGAAAATAACTGAACGCGCCGGTGCAGGAATCGTAGCTGGCGATATCTGCTACTGTGAAATTCACTTTTCCACCAGCTCCAACATACAATCGGGTGCTGGCAATCGTGAGCGGTACGTTGCTATGAAATTTCACAAAGTTCCCCTGGAAATAATTATATCCGCCGGAGGCATTTTCTAATTTCGTTTTCGGTCCGATCGTTCCGCTCACTTCATTGAGGCCCAGGTAATATTTATTGCCCGCCGGAATGTCGGTGGTCGTGGCCTTCGCGCCCGTGGCGATAGCGGTTCCTCCGGTGGGGCTGTCAAACCAGCTGACCGCATCGGTACTATCGGTAATATTCGCTTTCAATCCGGCAAGTGGCGGGCTCGTACTACAAATCTCTGCGCTGCCGGTGACGCTTTCCGGCGAGCCGCTGCTAACAATCAGTGTATCGGTGATCAAATCATTGGCACTCTCCTGATCGTCTTGTAATCCCGTGCTGGTCGTTACAATAAAAGTGGATCCCGCGCTGGCGTTAAAACTGGGTTGAAAAGTGTAAACAAGGGTACCGAGGGCCACGACGGTATCGGGACAAACCGTTGTGACATCAATCAGGGTTAAATTTCCAGACACGACTTTCAGATGAAGGGGAAAATTTGCCTGATCAGCAGTTCCGGTATTTTTTATTCTCACAGAAATTCTTTGTGAATCAGTCTGACAAAATCCACTCAATGGATCTACCACTGCATTCATCCCCACATCGTTTGTCAGCGCAACAAACTGCACGGTATAATCCTGTGTTTCGCCATTTCCATAGCTCCCACAGGGTTTCACAACGGAGGTATCGGTGGTCTCTTCGGCCACGATACGCAACACCGTATTACTTCCCATCTGCATACCGGAAGGGATATACAGGTTTCCGCTGAAGATGCTGACGCCGCCATTTAAGACGGTACTGACAGCGGCCTGTTCGCCCGGATCAGTAAAAGTTCCGTTGTTATTATAATCAACAAAGATTTTTACTACGCGGGGAGCCGTGCTGGCATCGCAACTATTGAGTTTGATGGTGAAAGGAACCGTTTGACTCGACTGCAGGTTAATTTTCAGACTGGTATTATCGGTATACGTCGTGCAACCGGCTGGGTTGACAGCAGTGATGTTACTGATCGCCACCTGATCAATTCTTGTTCCGGCACTGCTAAGCGGAGCCGACGCGCAATAGGCTTGTCCGTTCACCCCACTCACGATCAGTGAATAGGCCTGCGATCCATTTTCCAAACTGCCTTTATGGGTCACTACCAGATTATATAGTTTGCCGGGAACGGCGTTGGGGATCAGAATTTTCTCCACGTTATTCAGCGAATCATTTCCATGGGTTGCCGGATTGCCCGGATGGAGGCGGTCCAGAATCCAGGGTGTATAGGTATTCCCGTTCCCGGTAACCCGCAGATCCAGGTCGTTGATTAGTTTCCGGGCCGGGTTGTTCAGGATATTGATCTCATCGACCCTGCCTGCGGGGTCGGTCCAGCAAATTGTTACCATCAGTGGTCCTTTGCCTGAGGCGATCACCGGGAAGGAGTAAGTAGCCCCATTGGCCAGAACATTTTCCTGTATGAGCTGATCGGTATTATTGGAAGTGATAACGGCGGCGGCTTTGGGCATGTCGATTAAACCATAGCCAAACTGATAATCTGGCCCGTCGGCAATACCGGCTTCGTCTGCCGTATGAATCAGGATGCCTTTGAGGGTGGCCGAGCGCATAAAAGTTCCATGAAGTTTTGAATAATATTCCTGCAGCAGAAAACTGGATCCGGCCGCAGCGGGAGAAGACATGGAGGTTCCGCTATAAATCGCATAGGCATTGTTGGCTGTGCTGATGCTGGACAGAACACCCACCCCGTCGGCTACCAGGTCCGGTTTGATACGACCATCATCGGAAGGTCCCCAGCTGCTGAATTCGGCGAGCACCACATCGGCCGGTGAATTGTATCCACCGGGAATAGGATGAACGGCCCCAATGGCAATAATATTTTTTGCATTTCCGTACGTGGGTATGATGTCATAGCTGTTATTATCGCTGATGCCGGCCGGACGATTGCCCGCGGGAATCATCACGCCGCTGGAATTGAACCGGTAGTAGGGTTGGCCGACGGCCGGCCCGTTCACATCGCGGTTGTTGCCGACCGATTTCACGATCAGGTATTGTGGGGCTCCGTAGGCAATCGAATCCCATGATTCGGCTTCATCACTGTAATATCCGAATTTATAATCGGCAGTATCTCCGGGATCACCATTAAATTCCCAATGGCTGTTATCGGTATTGAAGTTCCAGCCGGCAACGGTTCCATAAGAATGGTTTGATATCAGCAGGTTGGGGGCTTCCGTAAACATTTCAGCAATGTCATTATTAAAATCGTAGGCGAGCAGTTGCTGCGCACCGAAAGACATCCCTTTGGCTGCCGGATTCACACCGGCTGCTATCAGGGTTCCCGATACATGGGTGGAATGGTCGCTCAAGGCAGAGGGATTATCTTTTTGAACCACACGTCCGTTGAGTTCCTGGTGCGTGGCCAGTACCCGGCCTCCATCCCAGAGGGCGATTTTCCCTTTGAGTGCTGCGGAGGACCCGTTGAGATTCAAGCCTTTACTGCCGCCGGGCCATAGCTGGTTGGTGCCTATGGTCGCAGCGGAAATAATATTATCGTTGGTGGCCACATATAAGGGCAGTCCTTTCGGACTCAGGCCATATAAAACAGCCTGGTTTCCTTTCCTGAGCGAAATAAAAAGCGGCCATCCTTTTTGTTTTGCCAATAGCGTGAGCCGGCTGTTCAATTGCTGGTATTCAACACCCGCCCGGATGGCAGCTGCCCGCAGACCGGCGACATCGGTTTTTACCTGTGCTTGTGCTGTAGAAAGAATAGAGAAAGCGAATAAGACCAGCGGTACAAATTTCTTGCGTATCATGAATTTTCTTAAGTGAAATATGGCCAATAAAAATACACAATTTTACCCAGTGCATTTTTTTTTGATCTAACTTACCGTGGGTATAATTCTTTGTTATAAATGAAATTTAAACGGACGATCTGGTTATTTGCTCTTTCTTTCCCGCTGACGGTCCTTTCGGCTTTTGGTCAGGGGAAGAAAACGGGTATTGAAGGATACGTGTTCCGGATTTCAGGGAACCGAATGCCTTCTCCCGATGTTAAACTGAGTACGCCCAAAGGGACTAAAACCTTTTTGTACATCTATAGTCTGACAAACGTAAGCCAGGTAACGAAACAGGGCGAATCTGCCTTTTACAGCAATATCGGGTCAAAATTCGTCAAACGGCTCGAAACGGATTCCAGTGGATATTTTCGGGTATACCTCCCTCCAGGAGAATACTCCCTTTTCACGAAAAAGGATGCTTTATTCTATGCAAATACTTTCGACGGGAACAATAATATTGCCCCCGTAAAAGTCGTTGCCGGCAAAGTGACCCAGATCAATGTAAACGTTGATTATGATGCGGTCTATTAATGTCATAATTTCGCGGCTGGATGGGTAATGAGGTTTTACTGAGTCAGTATGAGCATTCATCCCGCCTTTTTCAGTTGGCGGACAGGATCACTTTGTCCAAACCCCAGCATGTTCTGCTTAAAAACCTGCAGGGTTCCTCGCCTGCTTTTATCGTAGCCGGTATATTTAACCTCTCCGTAACCAGTCAGCTTAACCACGTCATTATTTCAGAAGACGCAGAAACAGCGGCCTATCTGCATAATACGCTGGAAAATCTCACCCGGGGTCTCGATATTTTTTATTTTCCTTCTTCTTTTAAAAACAACAAAACCTATCAGGAGCTCAATAGCAGTCATGTGATGCTGCGCACCGAAGCCCTGACCCGATGGAGTGGCGGCGGAAATAAAAAGATTATTGTTACCTATCCGGAGGCCATTTTTGAAAAAGTGGTATTGCCTGAAACCCTCGCCAACAATATGATCCGCTTGAAATCGGGTGAAACGATTCTGCCGGAAACCCTGATGGAATCTTTGGTCGGATATGGTTTCGAAAGAACCGATTTCGTCTATGAGCCGGGTCAGTTTGCCCTGCGCGGCGGGATCCTGGATATTTATTCCTACGGAAATGAGAAACCCTACCGCGTGGAACTTTTCGGGAATGAAGTGGATTCGATTCGAATTTTCGATCCGGAAACCCAGTTGAGTGAGCGAAGACTGTTGCAGGTAAATATCATTCCCAATATTGAAACCCATTTTTCAGCTGAAAAAAAAGTCTCCCTTTTTGAATTTTTGCCCGACAATACAGTCATCTGGATGCATGACCAGCAGTTCATCAGTGAAAAACTGAGTATACTGGAAACGGAGCTGGCAGAATTTCTGGAATCCGGGGGAGGCAGAGAAATGGATTCCGGCGAAACGGCTTCAAAAAAAATCGTGGTGGCCGAAGATTTTATTACAGCAGAATCCCTGCAGGAGATCTCAAAAAACAGGCATATTGTGGAGTTCGGCCGGGGACATAAGACGCAGGCCTTTACGATCGAATTTCATACCCGTCCGCAGCCTGCATTTAACCGACGCTTCGAAAGGCTCATTGCCGATCTGGAAGGCTGGGAAGCGAAAAAATTTGAAATTTTTCTTTTCGCAGATAATCCCAAACAGCTTGAAAGACTGCACACGATTTTCGAGGATCTGAAATCTTCGATCCGGTTTACCCCCATCGCTACATCCATACATGAAGGATTTATTGATGAGGACCTGAAAGTGGTTTGTTACACGGACCATGAAATTTTTCAGCGTTACCACAAGTATAAAATCAAACAGGCCTATAATAAGAGCAAAGCGATTACCCTGCGTACGTTGCGTGAATTGCAGCCCGGGGACTACGTAACCCATATTGATCACGGCGTCGGGATTTTCAGCGGACTGCAAAAAATTGATGTGAATGGAAGGGTACAGGAAGCCGTACGAATTTTTTATAAAGACAGCGACATTCTCTATGTGAATATTAATTCGCTGCATAAGATTTCCAAATTCACCGGCAAGGAAGGAAGTATTCCGAAAGTCAGCAAGCTGGGCAGTGATGCCTGGCAGAAGCTGAAGGAAAAAACAAAAACCCGTGTTAAGGAAATCGCCTTTGATCTGATCAAATTGTATGCGGCGCGGAAGGCGCAAACCGGCTTTGCTTTTTCTCCCGATAACTACATGCAAACAGAACTGGAAGCCTCTTTTATTTATGAAGACACGCCCGACCAGAGCAAGGCCACGGCGGATGTGAAAAAAGATATGGAGTCGGCTTCACCGATGGATCGTCTGGTATGTGGTGATGTGGGATTTGGCAAAACAGAAGTGGCTATTCGTGCGGCATTCAAAGCTTGTCTGGACGGCAAACAGGCTGCGGTACTGGTTCCGACAACCATTCTGGCTTTTCAGCATTTTAAAACTTTTGGCGAAAGGCTGAAAGATTTTCCGGTGACGGTCGATTATGTAAACCGGTTTAAATCGGCCAAAGAAAAAAAAGAAACTTATAAAAGACTCGAGGAAGGTAA
>JAYWCS010000299.1:0-2203 GCA_043780315.1 Bacteroidota bacterium
GCTTCCGTGATGGTAGCGATGACCGGCTTACCCGCTGCAAGGTATTCATCAATTTTTCGGGGGTAATTGCCAATTGTCAGCGGATTGACTAACTGGGGATTGATACAAATGTCAAAGTGCCGGATATAAGCAGCCGTTTCCTCCGGCTTCTTACCTCCCAGGAAATACACATTTTTTTTACTCCAGAGCATACTTTTTTCGAAATCGGTATCCGGAGTACCCACAAGCACCAGGCTGGCCTGCGGCAGGCTGTCAGTAATATGCAACAAAATATCCTCGTCCAGACGCATCGATGTAATGGCCCCGCAATACCCAATCACCGGCTTGGGAATATTCTTCATATCCAGTGGTTCAGGTAAATCCTCCACTATAAATTCATCCAGATTACATCCCTGGCCGATATCGGCGCTATTGGGGTTCCATTGCGCAGCGTAGGCAGCCAGGTATGCTGAATTGGCCACCACAAGATCTACTTTCTGTATCAGCTCTTTTTCACAATGCGGCCCATATTTTTCAAAATAAGGTTGTATCGTTAAAAAATCGCGGAGATAAAATATATAGGAACGTACCGGTAACAAATTTTTCAGATACAATCCCCGGAAGAAATCGTTATCGTTGATCAGGACACTATTTATAAAACCCAAAGACCGGACGGCAGTTTTAATCTCTTCGGCGAGTCGTTTATTGTTAATGCGGTTAAAAAAATCAAAAAGTTTATAATTTGGTGACCAGTTACCCGATTCCAACAGTGATTTTGGATGAAGTACCCAGAAATTATCCTGAATCTGTTCCAGATTATTGCTGACGGCAGGGGATGAAGATTTTGAAAGTATGTTTTTAATAGCGGTATTTCTGTCGCGCGCACGGTCCACAAACAAAACCCGGTTATAACGGGCCAGTTCATATGCCATATCCTTAAAATTGAAAGCGATATCCGAATTCCATGGCTGGAAGCTGAATAAAATGATATCCTTGTTCTTTATGAAACGATGCTCCATATTTAATTGGTCGGATCAGAGATCCAGATTCTGGTCATCTACATTATTTAATACTGCGCCGATAAATTTACTCCGATGTTCTTTCAGAAATCCGATAGATTCTCTGTCGATCTCTCCCAGGGTATTTCTGGCAGAAAAAACGACTACAATCCCGTCCACATAATCGACTAGTTCTTTACTGTCAGAATGCATATTTAGTGCTGCTCCTTCGATCAACACGAAATCGTAATGTTGTTTGAGTTTTTCGAGATGGTTGAGCAGATTGTTTTTTGGCAGCATTTCCGAGGGGGTATAGTTCCCTTCATCGCAGCCGATCACATCTATGTTTGTTATTTTCGTGAGTGTTGTAATAGCCCAGATTTTATCTAGTCCTTCCTGATTGTTCAAACTGAAAGTTTCCAGACTGGGTTTCGCAGAAAAGTCCCGCGTAATCGTATTATTGCTGAAATTGGAATCGATCAGCAGCACTTTTTTCTTACTCATGCTAAAGGTATGGGCAAGAGATTCTATAATGATTGTTTTACCTTCCTGCGGCTTGGTACTGGTAAAAAGAATTACCCTCTTGCCACTTTTTTCAATTTCATATCGAAGTTTTCGAAGATTTTCAATGAAAGGAGCATAGTTGTTTGCCCGGTCGCTGGTGCGTGAGCTAAAATCAAAATAGTCCTCCAAAGATTTTTTTTCGAGATCGATTTTTCCAACGCTTGACAAAACTTCCAGTTTCGTTTCTTTTTTAAAAATTGTCGGTGTGCGTAAAGAAGCATCCAGCAATTCTAAAATAATAATAAAAAGTACAGACAGGAAAAACATGGATAAGCCAGCAATGGTAATAATTAACAGACCTTTGGTCGGTTCTGGTTTAATGGGCGGTTGACCGAGAAGAATTTGCTTGAAATTAAAGTCTGGTGAAACATCGATATCCTGTGAAGCAAAAATACTACTGTTATATTTTTCCAGATCTTTCTGTGCAATGGTCAGGTCATTTAAATAAGCATTGGCAACAACCTCCTGCCCGCCACCTGAGAAGGCAATCTTCCTGAATTGTTCGACACGCGATTTATATAATTCTATATTATCGGTGGTGGACGCGATGGCCGACTGCAGGTCCAGCTTGTCTTTAATAAGATCCTGCTTACGGTCTGCCGTCTTCAGCGCCGTATTGATCTGCGGAACAGCGGATGACCGGCTGAGCTGGGTGATTTTAT
>JAYWCS010000300.1:0-4171 GCA_043780315.1 Bacteroidota bacterium
GTTTGGTTTTGAAGAAGGGAACCGAATCGATATTAATATCTTGTCCGAGTTCAATTCGTCCAAGGTCGAATCCATAAATCGCAGGATACTGACCTGTTACGTCTTTCACATCGCTTCTCCCTTCCGCGTATTTCCATCCAACCCCATAACAGGGATCGTCCTGATGCCCGAATAAGATATTTTTTCCCTGTAACTGAAACAGATTTTTATAAAGTGCTTTGGTTTGTGAAGTGGCTTGCGGATCTGAACATTCCTGACTGAACAGCGGCTGCATATTGTAAAAAAGTATGGGCAGGAAGTAGCTGAAAAACTTTAATTTCATATAGCGTCACTTGTAGACCAAAGCTATTTTTGATACGGTCGTTAAATAAATACTTTCTTATCTTTTAGTTGTATTATTTTACTGGGTTAATTGTCTTTTTTTCCTTTTTCTAGTGAAATCATAGCTGTTAAGATGAATTATTTTGTTTAAAAATGCAGAGTGTAATGATACTTTTTTTACATTTAGTGGCTAATAAGCATGCCGACATCGGCCGTTTGCTTGAACCTTTATAAGATGAAATATGAAAAAAAATTTACTCCGTGAAATTACGCCCCTCACGCAAAGCGATTGTTTCACGTTGTTTTCACGGGTAAAATCGAATTTTGATTTTCCCTTACATTTTCATGAAGAATATGAGCTAAATTTTGTTCGGGGCGCTGCCGGTGCACGGCGGATGGTGGGGGATCATATAGAGGAGATTGATGAGCTGGAATTGGTTCTGGTGGGTCCCAATTTGCAGCATGCGTGGTTTACGCATCAATGCAAGTCGAAGGAGTTTCACGAAATAACCATACAGTTTCACAAGGATCTTTTTGATGACCGGCTGCTTCGCCGCAATCAGCTGAGTTTTATTAAAAACATGTTCGATAAATCGTCACGGGGTATTCTTTTCCCGAGGGAAACTGTGCTGGCGTTGGCTCCACGTATTACCGAACTGAATCAGAAACACGGATTTGATTCTGTGCTGGAACTCATCTCCATATTGCACGACCTATCCATTTCCCGTAACCTGCGCATCCTGTCAGATTCGGCGTTTACTAACGAGCATTTCACGTACAACAGCCGCCGTATCGAACGAACGTTCGATTATATGAATAAGAATTTTGATAAAACGATTTCCCTGAACGAAGTGTCGAAGCTGTCAAATATGTCGGACGTGTCGTTCAGTCGTTTCTTCCGGCAAAGAACCGGTAATACGTTTATTGATAGTTTAACAGAAATACGCCTCGGTCATGCAAGTCGCATTCTGATTGAGTCTACCAACTCGATTGCCGAAGTGGCCTACAATTGCGGATTCAATAATATTTCGAATTTCAATCGCATTTTCAAAAGGAAAAAAGGTTGTACACCACGTGATTTTCGTGAAAGTTTTTCCGGTACGCGCATATTTATTTAATATTCTGCCATCTTTGTCATTCAAATAAAAATTATGGATTATCAATTTAAGGACGATCGGTATGATTATATGGAATATCGTCGTTGTGGGGACAGCGGACTAAAATTACCGGCTGTTTCACTCGGTCTCTGGCATAATTTCGGACATATCGATAATCAGGAAAATGCGCGAAATATTCTACGACTCGCATTTGACAAAGGTATAACGCACTTTGATCTTGCAAATAATTATGGCCCCCCGGCGGGGTCAGCGGAAGAAAATTTCGGAAGAATTTTTAAAGAGGATTTCAAAAGCCATCGCGATGAGCTGATCATTTCCAGTAAGGCGGGGTGGGGGATGTGGCCCGGGCCCTATGGAGATATGGGTTCCAAAAAATATCTGGTGGCGAGCTTAGATCAGAGTCTGAAAAGAATGGGCCTCGATTATGTAGATATTTTTTATCACCACCGTCCCGATCCGGATACGCCGCTGGAAGAAACGATGCGAACTCTTGATTTATTTGTGCGACAGGGAAAGGCATTATATGTCGGCATTTCGAGTTATCACCCCGAAGAAACAGAAAGAGCTATTGTCATGTTACGCGCGATGGGTACTCCCTGTTTGATTCATCAGCCAAAGTATTCCATGTTTGATCGTTGGATAGAAGACGGGTTGCTGGAGCTGCTCACCGAAGAAGGCGTGGGTTGTATTTGTTTTAGTCCGCTCGCCCAGGGCCTCCTCTCCAATAAATATTTAAATGGTATACCCGAGGGATCACGAGCTCTGAGTCACCGCGGCAATGGGGCCATGGATGAGTCGGCCATCACCCCGGAAAAAATAAATAAAGCCATTCAACTCAATGAGCTAGCGAAACAGCGGGGACAGAATCTGGCGCAATACGCACTGGCCTGGGTTCTTCGTCATCCAATTGTTACTTCGGTTTTAATCGGTGTGAGTAAACCGGAACAGCTTACCGACTCGATTGCCTGTTTAAATAATCTGAAGTTTAGTAAAGAAGAGTTGTCGGCCATTGACGCAATCTTAGCAAGTGTGGAAGAATGAAAGTATGATTTCCATAGCCTCACACTTTTATGTTTCCACACTTTTCATACTTTCTTCAGAATGCTTCGCCGAGATTCACGAAGAAACCTTTCGATCCCTGCCGGCCCCAGCCATAATCAATAGAGATGTTGGTGCGGGAATATTTATTGAGTTTGACCCTCAGTCCCAGTCCACCGCCGGGAGCAACGGAATTAAATTCCCAAGTATTGATACTGGAAAAGCTTTCCAGATTTCCAAAAATCACCATACCCAATAATCCGTTCGGGGTTAACTGAATACGATATTCAGCTTCGGCATCGAGCATATTATTACTGCGGAACCTTCCCTGGATATATCCTCTGCCGGTGTTGAAGGTTTTGTCCCAGGCCGTGCTGGGAAGAATCAGATACGGCGGTTTACCCGTTAGCGTCAGCCAGTCGTAACTCCATACAGCGAGAATATTGGGAGAGCTCGCCGGAAAACGAAAATATCCCCGCCAGTCCATCACCATTGATGTCCAGCTTTGATCAGATCCCATAAATTTAAATCTTGGAATCAGCTGCAGACTGGCATAAGTGCCGCTGTGTGCACTGATGGGATTGTCGCGCGTATCCCGCAATAAATTCAATGCAATACCAGAAGAAATAGAGGTCCTGTTGTAACCATATTTCTGAAAGTCTGTTTCCTGTCCCGGTTTTGGATATACCTGTTTCACATTCCAGAAATAATCCAGATTATATCCGCCGCCGATATAAAAATTCGGCCCGACCTTAAACAAGATGGACTGATGAAATTTAAAATACTGATAACTAAGCAGGGATGAATCCTGCGGACTGGTATTCATTCCCAGTCCATAAGTATAGGATGGATATTTTAAATATCGCCAGTCGGAAATTACAATCGTGCGGTTATTATTAAAGTATATGGTGGCTTGCAGCGGTGCAATCACTTGTTTTTTCTGTGAATAGGAAAGGCTGGTGCTGATAGTCGACGGCAGGTTGGTATCGCCGGGTTTTCTGTTTTTCTTATAGATAACAGCGTTGGCGCTGACCACCACGGCAAAGCCCGTTTGTAAGGTATATCCAATGGCGGGGAACACGCCAATCTGTATGCGGTTTGTCTTTCTTTCCGCCTTATCTTTTTTTGAATTGTGGTACAGAATATGATTTAAAATATCTGTCAGGTCCTTCAGGCTGTCCGCGGGGATATCTTTCCAGGGCACCTGGGCTGAAACAAAAAAAGGAATAAAAAAAGTTAAGAAAATAATTCTCACGCTCAGCCAGTTCATAAGCAATCAGTTGATCGTATGGGAAAGATACCGGATTCGATGTATAGCGATCGTTATTTCCCCGGGTAATGTTTATAGAGTAAATCCAGAGCCGGTTTTTCGGGTAATATTTTCGCTGCGGATGATTCAGAAAAAAACATTGTTTGTGGTGTATTGTCGGAAAATGCAGGCCAGACGGGCATTCCCGCCGTATTCGGGTTACCGGTTTTTACAAATTGAACCCAATAGGCCGACATAATTTTTTCGAGCGCATAATCCACCGGTTCCCATTTACGTTGTATGCTGTCCAGATTTTGAAGTGCATAACCGATTTCCGCAGTATGGTATGCCCCAAACCTTTTTTTTTCCCCTTCTGCCGGCGGCTTTCGGGTAAACTGATAGAGATATGTTTTCGCAGATCCGTTTTCGTTTTGTTTTTTTGCCA
>JAYWCS010000301.1:0-2268 GCA_043780315.1 Bacteroidota bacterium
TCCCAGGGATGATCAAGTTGTTTCTCCGGAATTTTTTGTTCCGGTGTCTGGTAATTTTCATACGGCCCATGCACGGTACGATCTACGATCAGCAAGCCCGGCTGGGGTTTGCGTGCCATTGCAGCGATACGTGGCATATCAATGTCCTGATCCCACTCGGGAATTCGCGCACCCCAGGCACGCACTTCATCGTCTACCGAAGAGAGCGGCCGAACCCATCCTCCGTCAAGCCACAATATATCTATGGAACCATAATGATGCATTAGTTCACTGAGTTGATTATAAGTGAAGGTTTTAAAATGATCCCAACGCCAGGGGAATTTGCGAATATCATAGTTATTATAACGATCGGGTGTTGCATAACGAGGCCACCAGTAGTCTTCCGAATGCCAGTCAGGCTTTGAAAAATAAGCCCCGATCATAAATCCATTTTTCCGGAAAGCATCAAATACAAATTTCGCCACATCGGCTTTTGGATTCATTTTAAACGGACCATCAGATATTTTAAAGTTCGTTTGTTTTGTATCGAACATATTGAATCCGTCGTGGTGTTTGGTCGTAAATACAACATAGCGCATACCGGCATCTTTTCCGACACCGGCCCATTGCTCCGGATCGAAATGAACCGGATTGAATTTTTCTTTCATTCCCCAATACCATTTTTTATAATCGTCGTAGGTTATGGTGCTGTCAAGGTTGATCCAGTCTTCCGAACAAAGATTCCAGGATTCCATGATGCCGGCAACAGAATACAAACCCCAGTGGATCAGCATGCCAAATTTCTGATCCTGCCATCGGTCCAGCTTCGCGCGAACCGCTGAATCGGCGGGCCATTCATATAGGACGGATTGGGGATGAACATTCTGCTGGGCAGGCGCCGCCAGCCCGAAGAATAAAAGAAAAAATAAAACCGCTGTTTCCGGTCCGTTAATCCCGTAATTTAGTTTTGCCATCTGCTCTTTATATTTGTTCTATTCGGTTAATCCATCAACCGGCTTCCACTGGTTGCTGAATATCTTCAATCTGTATGAAATTAAAATTAAGGAAGTTATATGCGCGGCTTGATTTTAAAATGAAGTATTTCTCCATTATACTTTGTTGTTGCGTCGGTCTTTTCTCCGGCTTCCCGGGTTACACCCAATCCCGTTCGCTGACGGTACCGCTTGAAAAAATAAGGGATCAGATTAAAGGTGGATGGGCCGGACAAACCATTGGCGTAACCTTTGGAGGTCCCTACGAATTCCGGTTCGACGGCACATTCATTCAGGATTATCAACCCCTGGTATGGAACGATACGTTGATTAAAAGTAATATGCTGAATAATCCGGGCCTGTACGACGATCTTTATATGGATCTTACGTTTGTGGATATCATCGAACGATATGGAATCAATGCTCCCGTAGATTCTTTTGCCAATGCATTCGCCCATGCCGGATACATGTTGTGGCATGCCAATCAGGCGGCACGCTATAATATATTAAACGGCATCAAAGCTCCGGCCAGCGGAAACTGGTTAAACAACCCCCATGCGGATTGTATCGACTATCAAATCGAAAGTGATTTTTCCGGATTGATGAGTCCGGGCATGCCCAATGCCGCTTCAGCAATCAGCGATAAAATCGGCCATATCATGAATGGCGGCGACGGATGGTACGGCGGTGTTTTTGTGGGGGCCATGTATACGCAGGCTTTCACTTCAACCGACGTTGAATATATCGTTCACCAGGCGATAAAAACCATTCCTCCGCAGAGTGAATTCTTTCATTGCATTCAGGATGTGATTGGCTGGGTAAAAAAATATCCGGCGGATTGGAAACAAACCTGGCTCGAAGTGCAGAAAAAATGGGCGAATGATATGAGTTGCCCCGATGGCGTTTTTGCTCCTTTTGATATTGATGCCAAGCTGAATGCCGCTTATGTGGTGATGGGTTTATTGTATGGTAAGGGCGATTTTACGAAAACCCTGCAGATTGCTACAAGATGCGGACAGGATGCCGATTGCAATCCTTCTACGGCAGGGGGTATCTTGGGAACGATGATGGGATATGAAAAAATTCCTGCTTATTGGAAAAGAGGATTGGCGGCAGCTGAAGATATCGATTTCAAATACACCAAGATGAGTTTAAACGATGTCTACCGCATTGGATTTAAACATGCAATCAAAAACATCGAAGAGCATGGAGGAAAATTGCAGGGCGACCGGATTACCATTCAGTTGCAGCAGCCGGTAGCTGTTCATTTTGAAAAAAGTTTTGAAGGCCATTTCCC
>JAYWCS010000302.1:0-4694 GCA_043780315.1 Bacteroidota bacterium
TGCATTCGACAATGAACGTGGAAAGCGGGTGACGAATAAGCTCCTGACTCAGGTCAATACGCTTTTCCATATAATCCATTGCAGGTGACGGGAACCCTGCGGGCACCGCCGTTTCATAGTATAATAACTCCATGGGAAAGGTTTTAGAACGATTTCATCGCCGATAAAATTACTAAATAATTTAGTATTCTGGAAAGAATAATTATTTTAGTCCTGTTCCCAAGGTTGCTACGGATCAAAAAAACCACACAAAAAAATGACCAGTTCCACCATAACGGCAGAACTGGTCATTAATGTTTGGGGATCTTCCTGCATGTAGCCCGCGGAGCTACCCAATAGCCGCCGGAACGCTTTATTGCAGGCCTTTCACCAGCGAATCATAATAATTCTTCGTCATGATGACATCCGGAACGCTATGGTACCAGTTGGATTCATGTTCGATGGAAAGCATCCCATGAAAATTTTGTCTTTTTAATTCGGCGAGTACGGCCGGGAAATCCACGACACCCTTGCCTACGATGGTATCCGCAGCCTCGGTGTCATTAAATTTTACAATGTCTTTCAGATGAACCCCGATCACATGACCTTCCAGTTGTTTCAGGCATGTCACCGGATTCAGACCATTTCTGGCCCAGTGACCCACATCCGAGCAGGAGCCAATATGAGCATGTCCTTTCATGGCCGCCAGCACTGAATCCGGGCTCCAGTAAGCATTTGGTTTCGGATGGTCATGTATGGCCACATCGATTCCATAAACACCGGCTAGACTATCAACCATGTCCCACTGGGTCTTGATGGGTTCGGATGTTAAATAACTTAAACCGAATTCTTTGGCCAGCTCGAACATTTTGATCCATTCTGCTTTGTCTTTCGGAACAATCACACCCATCGCGACAATTTGTATTCCTTTTTTTGCCAGCAGGGCTTTTACTTTCGATTTCAATTCAGGTGACATATCAATCCCGAACGTTCCCTTCATATCGCCCCCGAGTTTTTGATTCGCGTAGGCTTCAATAAATTTTATTCCGGTGCTGTCCACTTTATCCAGCGCTTCCACAAAACTGAACTTACTAAAGGTCCACATCTGAACGCCGAGTTTAAAACCTGCAGTGGATCCGGTCGACGAATCCACTTTTATGATTGTACTGTCGGTTGTTCCCGTGGTGGTCGCGGGCGTATTATTACAACCCGAACCAATGAATAAAGCAAAGACGGGTACGATAATTGCACTCAATCGTTTCATTCCTTAGATTTAATTTGAAAAAATAAAAGTTGTTTGTCGTAAGATCGGGATTAAAAAATGATTTTAATTGCCGTTCTTCCTCTAAATTTTCCTGTTAGCCGATAATCACGCCATTCAAGGTCCGATTATTTGGCAGGCAAATGAAACAAATCCATTTTGACTACCTTGAACAAAAATAGTAACTTTTTTATTTTATCACCTAAAGATTCTTCGTATGAAAAAGACAATTTTAGCCAAAGCATTTTTTTTAGCCGCAGTCGCCGTTTTATTTACCGCGAATCTATCGGCCCAGGCCGATAAAACAAAGAAAGCAAGTCCGCCGGTAACCGCTACGGGTACCGTTCATGGCGCCCAAATCACGATTGACTATAGCAGTCCATCGGTAAAAGGCAGAAAAATTTTTGGGGGGCTGGTTCCTTACAATAAAGTATGGAGAGCCGGTGCCAATGAGGCAACTCTTTTTACAACTGATAAAGCCCTGATGGTAGAAGGCAAATCGTTGCCAGCCGGGAAATACAGTCTCTTCGCCACACCGGGTGAAAAAGAATGGACCCTTATCTTTAATTCTGAAACCGGCCAATGGGGTGACAACCAATCGGGCGACGCAAATATCAACACCGCAAAAAATGTATTGTCTGTAAAAGTGGCTCCGCAAATGCTGAGCAGTGTACAAGAAGCGATGACCTTTACCATCGATGCGGCTGGTTTCTCTTTAAGCTGGGATAAAGTGAAAGTGCCCGTTTCGATTCAGTAAGCAACGGCTTTGAATAGAAAGTAATTTGTACTATAATAATAAAGAAGGCCTTCTCCAGTCAGAGAGGGTCTTTTTTATTTAAGAAAATACAGAAGCTTCGAAAATGCTAAACGCCTGATTGATTTTTTTGAAATGCTCCTTATATTCAGCAAGCTTTTTTTTCAACGGCGCATGATTTTCTTTGTTAAAGATTTTATAGTCGAGCGGCTTGCCATCGCGGGCATAGGCTCCCAGTTTCATTTTTCCGATATGCATTTCATGCCGGAGTTCATCGATCTCCGTACGCAATTTTTTAAATTCCTGATCGAAAGATTCACCTTTCAATTTCATTACGGATTCTTTTCTTTTGCTGCGCAATTCGGTCAGGTGATCGTCGAAGATGCGTAATACATTGATGTCCAAATTCATTTCAGCGATCCAAAGACGGTAACGGAGATGGAGGCTCATTACAGAGGGGGTGACTGGCATACAATGGTTTTATTAAACACAATTTATAATAAATTAGTATAAAGCCGACAGGTAAAAATTATCTTTATGAGACATAAAAACTCTACGATGCATTTCGACACCTTATCCGTTCACGCCGGAAATTTAAATGACGATACCGGTTCCGTCACGGCGCCCATTCACATGACCACTACTTTTGAGCGCGATGAAGCCGGCAATGTGGGCGAAAACGGTTTCATCTATTCAAGGATTGATAATCCCAACCGGAAGGCCTTAGAATTGAAACTGGCTTTGCTGGAAGGCGGTGCCGAAGCGTTTGCTTTTCCTTCCGGAATGGCTGCGGCCATGGCCGTTGTACAAACGGTGTTGGCACCGGATACGCATGTTATTATACCGGATGATTGCTATCACGGCGTTGCGCACCTGATCAAAACGATGCTGCCCAAATGGCGAATCGTTTTTACGGAAGTGGATATGACGCATGCAGCTTCAGTAGAAAAAGCAGTCCGGCCCAATACCCGGCTGATCATCATCGAAACGCCTTCTAACCCGATGTTGAAAATCACGGACATCCTCACTGTTTGCAAAATGGCCCAGGCAAGAGGGATACGCGTGGCATGTGATAATACATGGACCACCCCACTGATTCAACGGCCCCTCGAACTCGGCGCTGACCTGGTTTTTCATTCCTCTACCAAATTTTTCGGCGGCCATTCCGATGTGATGGGTGGATGTATTATCGTGAAAGAAAAAAATAATTTGTCCGCCGAAATAAGAGATTATCAAATCACCGGCGGATCGGTTCCTGCTCCATTCGACTGTTGGTTACTGAATAGAAGTCTGGCGACGCTCTCCCTGCGGCTGGAACGTCAGGTAAAAAATGCTGTCGTCATTGCCGATTTCCTTAAAAATCACGCACAGGTTGAGAAAGTATTTTACCCCGGATTAGCCGATCATCCCAATCATGCCATTGCGAAACAACAAATGCATGGTCAATACGGATCGATGATCTCTATCTTGGTACGGGGAGGAAAATCGCCGGCAATGAAATTTGCCAGCGGTATGAAACTCTTTAAACATGCCACCAGCCTGGGTGGAGTCGAAAGCCTCATCGAACACCGCCGGTCCGCCGAAGGACTGTCGCCCAGGAGTCCGGATAATTTATTACGAATTTCCGTCGGGATCGAATACATCGACGATCTGATCGATGACCTGTCCGCCGGATTTGCGCAGCTTACGAAATAACCGGACGACCGGGAAAAATTCCGTTTTTCCGGGCCATATTCCGAAATCTCGCAACCAGAAAAATAGCCGCGAAAGTTAGTCCGGCAATCAATCCCAACCACATGCCAGCCGCTCCCATTTTAAAATGAAAAGCCAGCAGGTATCCGACGGGCAGGCCAATTATCCAATATGCCAGTGTGACTAATATTGTAGGAATTTTTACATCTTTGATTCCGCGCAACAATCCGGCTCCAACGGCCTGTGTACTGTCGGAGATCTGAAACACGCCGGTGAATAAAACCAGCAGAGCCGATAATTTGATCACTTCTGGGTCCTTGTTGAATATTCCGGGAATCTGATATCTGAAAATGATAAAACACATCGCACAAAAACAACCGTAAATAAACGCGGTGATGAGTGTGGTTCGGCCGATCACCCGAATCTGATTCCAGTCTCCTCTCCCATAGGCATTACTTACCCGGATAGACCCGGCTTGCGAAAGACCCATCGACACCATAAAAGTAAACGAGGCGCAGCTCAGGGCGATCTGGTGTGACGCCTGTGAAACGGCACCGATGGTGCCGATGATGATACCCGAAACGGCGAATGCCGTCACTTCCACACCCATCTGCATGCTTGCGGGAATTCCAATACGGAGTAAATCGCGCTGGGCCCTCAAACTAAATTTCCATTGCTTCTCGCTCAGCGTGATGTAGTCACGGAACGTTCGATGTTTTAATATGATCCATGCCAGCACCAAAAAAATTAACGTGCGCGTAATCAGCGTGGCAAAACCTGCTCCCACGAGTTCGAGCCGCGGGAAACCCCAGTGACCATAAATCAGTAACCAGTTTAGGAATATATTAATGGGCATCGAGGCAACAGAAAGCATCATCGCTGTTTTCGTGTACTCGAGACCGTCCGTAAATTGTTTCAGCGTCATGAAGAGCAACATCGGAATAATGGAAATCCCCATGAGAATCATAAACGGGATGGCCAGTCTGACCACTTCCGGATCCTGCCCCA
>JAYWCS010000303.1:0-5302 GCA_043780315.1 Bacteroidota bacterium
AAACAACACGGTCAATCAGGCTTTTTCGGCCGTTTATACCATCAAAGCCAATTCATGGGTTGCCAGTAAGGATCCAGACCAAACGGTTTTTTATTATGCTACCTTACCGATTGCTGAGCTGGATCAGATTATTGATCAGCACGGCGGGGTAAATGTTTATTTGTCTTTCAATGGCACCAGCACGGATCCTACTTACGAGGCGCTTCCGGAAGTGGTGAGTGGTATAGCCTACGGCACTTTTCATACAACGGGTCTGATTACTATTGATTTGCGTAATGCAGATGGAACTAGTATTTCAGGTCCCATTACCTCCGATACACAGGTGAAAGTGATCCTGATCGACGCCCATCCGCTGAATTAGTATTCACCAAATACTTCGCGCAGGGTATCGGCAATTTCTCCCAGGGTGCAATTGGCTTCGACGGCTTCTATGACGGTCGGCATGAGATTTTCTCCGGATGCGGCCTGGTCGTTGAGTAATTGTAAAATATGGTCGCATCGGGCAGGATCCCTTTCCCTTCGCAGGGCAGCCAGTTTATCAGTCTGTATTTTTCGGATGGAATCATCTATTCTGAAAACGGGGGTTTCATCTTTTTCTTCCGATTTAAATGCATTGACACCGACAATTATTTTTTCTTTGTTTTCAACCGCCCGTTGATAGAGATATGCACTTTGAGCGATTTCATTTTGGATGAATCCCTGTTCGATGGCCGAAACGCTGCCGCCCAGGTCATCGATCTGCCGGATCAATACCCAGGCGGCTGCTTCCACCGAATTGGTGAGGGATTCGACATAGTAACTTCCACCCAGCGGATCCGCTGTTTCTGTCACCCCGCTTTCAAAACCAATTATTTGCTGGGTCCGCAGGGCAATACCGGCGGCAGACTCGGTGGGGAGTCCGAGAGCTTCATCATATCCGTTCGTATGCAACGACTGGGTTCCGCCGAGCACAGCCGAAAGCGCCTGTATCGTTACGCGCGCAATGTTATTCACCGGCTGTTGGGCGGTTAACGTGCTTCCGCCGGTCTGTGCATGAAAACGCAGCATCATCGCTTGCGGATCGGTCGCGCCGAGTTCGTCCATGATGCAGGCCCACATGCGGCGGGCTGCCCGGAACTTGGCTATTTCTTCAAACAAATGATTGTGCGCATTGAAGAAAAAAGAAAGTCTTTTGCCAAACACGTTAATGTCGAGGCCTTTTTCTTTAGCGGCTTTCACATAGGCTTTTCCATTTGCCAGTGTAAAGGCGATTTCCTGTACCGCAGTGCTGCCCGCTTCCCGGATATGATAGCCGGAAATCGAAATCGTATTCCATTTGGGCAGTTCTTTTCCGCACCATTCAAAGATGTCGGTGATGATGCGCATGGATGGACTCGGCGGATAGATATAGGTTCCACGCGCAGCGTACTCTTTGAGAATATCGTTTTGTATGGTGCCGGAAATTTTTTTCAGATCGGCCCCCTGTTTTTTTGCCATTGCCACGTAAAAAGCCAGCAGAATAAAACCTGTTGCATTGATTGTCATGGAAGTCGTTATTTTTTCCAGCGGGATACCGGCAAACAATTCTTCCATATCCCGGAGCGAATTGATGGAGACACCCACTTTACCGACTTCCCCTTCCGCGAGTGGATGATCACTGTCATACCCGATCTGTGTTGGCAGGTCGAATGCCACACTGAGACCCGATGAACCCTGGGCCAACAGGTAATGATATCTTTTATTACTCTCTGCTGCTGTACTGAATCCGGCATATTGGCGCATTGTCCATTGCTTCGTCCGGTACATGTCGGGATGAATCCCGCGGGTATAAGGAAACTCCCCCGGTTTTTCGATCTTTCCGCCGGCATTTTCAAAAATGTATACCGGAAGAATTTCAATTCCGGAATCGGTTGATATTTTTTTCTTCATAAACTTTTTCCTATGCCGGGCAAAGTACCCGAAATTTTGTTTCCATGGAATACAAATATTTCTTCCGGTGGAAATATGCTTTGCGTATTTTCGTTTACACGTAAATTGTTGAGATGACTTCCACTGAAATGTATATTTCTATTGCCATTGCTTTCGTTCTGGCAGGTGCCCTCGCTTACATCTTCTATGTTCAGCGTAAGCAGGCCAAACAAGGTCTTTCTACTTCCAGACCCGAATCGGCGGCTTCCACAATGCCCATGAAATTACAGGCATATGAACGATTGATCCTGCTGGCCGACCGGATCGCACTACCCAACCTGATCAGCCGCTGCAATCAACCGGGTTTGAATGTCCGCGAAATGCAAAATTTACTGGTACAGACAATTCGCCAGGAGTTCGATCACAATATAACCCAGCAGCTGTATGTGAGCGCCGAAGCCTGGGATGCAATCCGCAACCTGAAAGAGCAGAATCTGCTGATTATCAACCAGGTTTCATCCTTTTTGCCCGCGGCGGCCACCGGGCAAGACCTCAATAAAAGCCTGCTTGAAATGGTCATGCAGAATCCGAAAGCTTCACTCCACCATATCGTTTCCGACGCTTTGAGTTTTGAGGCCAAGAAGATCATGTAACAACCCGGTTTGAGCCATTGGAATAATCATGGAATCGGGGTAAATTTGCATTTCAATCGCAGACTATGGAAGCAGTGATCGTTTCTCCCTTACAATTCAGCTCCCGGGCAGTTCAGGAAATTCGTCGCTTGATGCATGCACCGGATTTCGATAAAACAAATACACTTCGCATTGGCGTTAAAGGCGGCGGATGCTCGGGTCTTTCGTATATTCTGGGATTTGATAAACGTCAGGAGATGGATGAGGATTTCGAATCCGAAGGACTTCCTTTTATCATGAATCCGTCACATGGCATTTATCTTACCGGAATGGAGATTGACTGGGAAGATGGACTAAATGCCCGCGGCTTCAGTTTCAACAATCCGAACGCATCCAAAACCTGTGGATGCGGAACCTCTTTTGCGGTGTAGTTTTTTTAATTCCCGAATACTACTGGTTATCGTTTATCAGATTCCTGTATTTTTTTACTGCTTTTCAGCAATATGAGAAATGGGCAATTGTAAGAATATGCTGATATAGCAATGAAATGCAAAAGACAAATGTTTTATGTGGTGAATTTCACCGCTTCATCATTTTCCCCCTGATGTTTTGTATTTACTTTACGGTAAGATAAAAAGAACACGACCGGAAATATCAGCAGTGAAAAAATCGTTGCGCAAATCAATCCACCGATCACCACACGTGCCAGCGGTCTGGAACTTTCTGAACCAATGCCGGCAGACATTGCTGCCGGTAATAATCCAATCGTCGCCATAAAGGCGGTCATCAGCACCGGGCGAATCAATGAATTGACGCCCTGTTTAACAGCCGTATACAGAGGATTTTCTCCACGCAATTTTTCAAGATTTTGTTTGAAGGCAGTAGTCAGTAAAACCCCCTCCAGAATACATATCCCAAATAAGGCGATGAATCCGATACCGGCCGAGATACTAAAGTTGGTGCCGGTGATGAGTAACGCGAGAATACCACCCACTACGGCAAAGGGAACATTTAGAAAAACGAGTCCCGCATCTTTCAGATTGCCAAACATAATAAACAGCAAAAGAAAGATAAGTAAGAGACTGATTGGAACCACTTCAACTAAGCGCTTCGAGGCTCTTTGCTGATTTTCAAAATCTCCCTGCCATACCATACTATATCCTTTCTTCAGTTTTACCTGGTTATCCACTTTGTCCTGCGCTTCTTTAATGGCAGAACCCATGTCTCTTCCTTCAATAGAAAATTTAATAGCCGAATACCGTTCGTTGTCATCGCGAAAAATCAGGCAGGGCCCGGTTTTTTGAGAAATCTTTGCGATTTGTTTGATCGGAACTTTGGAACCAGAGGCGGTCGGCACCTGTAAATTTCCGATATCTTCATCCGAAGAACGGAAGGCTTCCGGAAAACGGATACGAATATCAAAATGCCGCACGCCTTCATACAATTCAGTTACCGCTTTTCCGCCAATGGCCATTTCGATCACCGCGTTCGCATCGGCGGTCGAAACACCATAAAGGGCCATACGACTCTGGTCGAGATCAATATCGAGTTCTGGTTGACCTATATTTCGTATAACGCCCAGATCAGTAATACCCTTTACCGTCTTCAAAATATTATTTACTTCGTCAGATTTGGTTTCCATATAATTCAGGGAGTCGCCAAAAATTTTAACGCAGATAGACCCCTTCACTCCGGATACCGCTTCTTCCACGTTGTCCATGATGGGCTGCGAGAAATTCAGTTCGGCCCCTGGAATAACGGAAAGGGCTTTGCGCATCTGCTCAATAAATTCTGCTTTGGAAATTTTTGGATTCCAGTCTTCGCTTGGATAAAGCGACACATCAAATTCGTTATTATAGAATCCGGCAACATCCGTTCCATCATCCGGACGACCCGTTTGCGAAACCACTTTTCTAACCTGCGGGAACTGCATCATTATGCCCCGCATCTGATTGGCCACCTGCACCGACTTGTCGAGTGCAATGCTATATGGCATCGTCGCACGCACCCAGATTGAACCTTCATTGAGCTCCGGTAAAAATTCAGTACCTAAAAATTTGAAAGCGTATAAACCCGCTACAATGACGACCACCGATACCCCGAGGGCGAGTCTTTTATTTCTGAACACAAACCGAAATCCGGTCATGATCCAACCGGTCAGCAAATGTGTAAACGGGTTGTGTTTTTCTTTAACATTTTTATTCAGCAGGGCATTGACAAGCACCGGCACCAGCGTGAGAGTAAAGATGAGGGCGCCGAGCAGTGCGAAACCCAGTGTGTAGGCGAGGGGCGAGAAAAGTTTTCCTTCCACCTTCTGAAAAGAGAATATCGGCAGGAGCGCCGTAATGATTATGATCTTGGAAAAGAAAATGGACTTGGCCAGCTCGCTGCCTTTTTTCTTGATCATTCCCATCTTGGCCAGCTTGTTGAATTTCTCCATGCTGTGGATCTTGGCCTGTTGATCAAGCATTACAAAGAGCCCCTCCACCATCACCACGGCACCATCAATAATGATCCCGAAGTCGATTGCTCCAAGAGAAAGCAGGTTGGCCGACATGCCCATGAAATGCAGACAAATAAATGCAAACAACAGGGACAGCGGAATGATGATCGACACGATCAGCGTCGTTCGCCAGTTGAACATGAAGAGTGAAACAATCAATGTCACCAGCAAAATACCTTCGATCAGATTATGCATCACCGTGTGAGTGGCATAATGAATCAGTTCTTCCCGGTTATAGAAAGGGACAATTTTTACATCCGGCGGCAACACCAGATCATTG
>JAYWCS010000304.1:0-3164 GCA_043780315.1 Bacteroidota bacterium
TTTTCTTTGCCTGGATGCTTCCCAAAAATGTTGTCGAAAACATCGCGAAGAAATTATATGACTAGTCTGCAATAATCAGGTCATTTGAAAACAGCTCTCTTGAAAAAAAACGTTTTGCTTTTATTACATGTCGCGCTGGTTACCTTGGTGATGGCACAGGCGAATGATCCCGTTATACGAACTGGTGCCGATCAGACAGCAAAATATTTTTCATTATTGCGGGGTAAAAGAGTAGCCGTCGTTGCCAACCAGACTTCGCAAATTGCCGGAACACTTTTGGTTGACAGTCTCCTGCATTCAGGCATCCAGGTGGTGAAAGCTTTTGGACCTGAGCATGGATTTCGGGGAACGGCCTCTAACGGAGCCAGTATCTCTGATAGTCACGACCCCATATCCGGTATTCCGGTCGTCTCCCTTTATGGAAAAAAATCAACGCCCACCCGCGAAGATCTAAAGGACGTCGATATTATTGTTTTTGATATTCAGGATGTCGGGGCCCGCTTTTTTACCTATATCATTACTCTGCAGCATGTGATGCAGGCCTGTGCCGAATTTCACAAGACCCTGCTATTGCTCGACAGGCCCAATCCCAATGGGTTTTATGTTGACGGGCCCGTACTCGAAGATTCATTGCAATCTGGGGTCGGCTTACAGCCCATCCCCATTGTACACGGAATGACGATGGCAGAATTGGCTAAAATGATCAATGGTGAGGGATGGCTCAGCAATCATCAAAAATGTGATCTGCGTATTATTAAACTGTTAAACTATACCCACTCGTCCAATTATATACTGCCCGTTGAACCCTCACCTAATTTAAATACTGGTCAGAGTATCCTGCTCTATCCAAGCCTTTGTCTTTTTGAAGGAACCATAATCAGTATTGGCAGGGGCACCCAAATGCCTTTTACCCGAATGGGAGCACCGGCATTGATTGGAAAATATTCATTCTCGTTTCAGCCAGCTTCTATTCCAGGCATGAGTGAACATCCACTTTATCAGGATATTGAATGTTATGGCATGGATCTGAGCCAGTTCGATATGGAAAGTTTACGCAAAAGCAAAAAATTAAATCTGAGATGGTTGATTGAACTCTATCAGGCTTTTCCGAAAAAAGAGATTTTTTTTGATGCTTCGCAAAGTAAACAAATTGGAAATTTTGATAAACTCGCCGGCAATTCCCTTTTGCGAAAACAAATCATCGCGGGTATTTCAGAAGCGGCCATAAGAAAAAGCTGGGAACCTGCACTCTCCCATTTTAAAAACAGAAGAAAAAAATACCTGTTGTACAAAGATTTTAAGTAAAATCATTTTCGGTTGAGGCCTGCCTGCCGGGATGATCCGTTCGGGCGAAAAAATGCTTAAATTGAGCATCCAAATAATTTATTTTTATGGCAAATCACGATTTATCAAGACGTAAATTTATACATACTGCAGGCAAAGCCGGTGTGGTGGCGGGTTTATCCGGTACCGTTATTTCCTCTTTGGCAAATACACCTACTTCTCTCGGTCGGCACGCGATGCCGCTACCCGTTCCATACACGCAGCAGCCACTGCCTTACGCGTTCTCAGCGCTGGAACCGGCGATTGACGCACAAACCATGGAGATTCATTATACCAAACATGCAGCAGCCTATGCGAAAAATTTGGCGGAGGCTGTGGCGGCTGAAAAAGTTGATGTATCAAAACTGAGTCTGGAAGATTTACTGGGCTCTGTTTCAAAATATTCTGCCAAGATGAGAAATAATGCCGGTGGCCATTATAATCATTCGCTCTTTTGGGAACTGATGACGGCTCCGGGAAAATCTGCTTTACCCTCCCCTGCTCTGACGACGGCGATCGGGAGTAGCTTCGGTTCGATGGACGCGCTGAAAACAAAATTTAATGAGGCAGCTAAAACCCGCTTCGGAAGCGGATGGGCCTGGGTAATTGTAAAAAATGATCACACGCTGGAAGTCGTGTCCACACCCAATCAGGATAATCCGTTGATGGATGTCAGTGAAGTGAAAGGTCAGCCGCTTTTTGGATTGGACGTTTGGGAGCATGCGTATTACTTAAAATACCAGAACAAAAGGCCGGATTACATAAGTGCCTGGTGGTCCGTTTTGAATTGGGATTATATCAATAATCGTTTTAGCAAACTCGGATAAGTAATAAAAATATAATTACGTGTCCTGTTTTCCATTGAACTTTTTTATCAATAGATGGTTCAGTATAAAAATCAATAGAAAATTTTATAATCATGGAAACAAAATCTTTTGCAGCACAGGATGCGCATGGTGTACTCGGTCCCTGGAACTTTGAACGTCGTGACGTAGGTCCGAAAGACGTACAGATCGATATTTTATATTGCGGTGTTTGTCATTCTGATCTTCATCAGGTAAAAAACGAATGGGGAAATTCGATCTATCCAATGGTACCCGGACATGAAATTGTCGGTAAAGTATCAAAGGTTGGTACGGAAGTGAAAAAGTTTAAAGTCGGCGATCTGGCCGGTGTTGGATGCCTGGTTGATTCCTGCAGAGTATGTGAAAATTGCCAGGAGGGCTTGGAACAGTTTTGTTTGAAGGGATCGTCTGGTACCTACAATAGTATGGAACAGGATGGGAAAACGATTACCTACGGGGGATACTCGAAAATGATAGTAACCAATCAGGATTTCGTATTACATGTATCTGATAAACTCTCATTAAAAAATGTAGCTCCCCTGCTCTGTGCAGGTATTACGACTTACTCTCCGTTGAAACACTGGAAAGTTGGAAAAGGACATAAGCTGGGAGTGGTTGGTTTAGGCGGCCTCGGTCATATGGCTGTAAAATTTGGAGTGGCTTTCGGAGCAGAAGTGACCTTACTGAGTACTTCTTTATCCAAAAAGGAAGATGCAAAAAAACTGGGGGCGCAGCAATTTATTCTTACGAAGGATCCGGAACAAATGAAAAAGGTTCAGGGTTATTTTGATTTTATCCTGGATACTGTTTCTGCGCCGCACGACTATAGTCAATATCTCGGTTTGCTAAAACCAAACGGAGTACAGATATGCGTGGGCGCACCGCCGACACCCGCCGAATTGCATATTTTTAGTCTGATTATGGGAAGAAAAAGCCTCGCCGGTTCACTCATCGGAGGTTTACCGGAAACCCAGGAAATGCTGGACTATTGTGAGA
>JAYWCS010000305.1:0-2006 GCA_043780315.1 Bacteroidota bacterium
CGGCTTTTCATGAAGCGCTCAAAAGACACGGTATCACGGATCCCGAATTGGTGATGATCGATATCTGGACGGCCGGAAATTATGGTGAGGAAGAAGAAGGGACGAAGCGACTGGCACGTCCGCTTTGTTTTGTACGAACGGATGCAACTGATAACGGCTATGCCCATCCGATTGAGGGAATCCGACCGGTGGTTGATTTAAACCAGATGAAAGTAATCCGGGTGGAAGACTATGGATTTACACCGCTGCCGCCGGAAACAGCCAACTACCGCAGCGACCGCGTACAAACATTTCGCACAGATATCAAGCCGCTGGAAATTATTCAGCCGGAGGGCCCCAGTTTTACAGTGGATGGATATCAGGTTGCCTGGCAGAAATGGAATTTTCATATCGGATTTAATTCCCGGGAGGGCCTTACGCTGCATTGTCTTACCTATAATGATGAAGGCAATGTGCGTCCGGTTTTGTATCGTGCCTCCCTGTCCGAGATGGTGGTTCCGTACGGAGATCCGACCGATACGCAAAAAAGAAAGAATGCATTCGACTCGGGCGAGTACGGGATGGGTCAATGTGCGAACAGTCTCACGCTGGGATGTGACTGTCTCGGTTTTATCCATTATTTTGACGCGATCATGAATAACAGCCGCGGCGAGATCGTCGAAATAAAAAATGCTATTTGCATGCATGAGGAAGACTATGGTATTCTCTGGAAGCATACCGACCGACGTGATAATCAGCCGGAAGTACGACGATCTCGTCGGCTGGTTGTATCATCTGTATCAACAGTTGAAAATTATGAATACGGATTCTTCTGGTATTTGTATCAGGATGGTAATATTCAATTTGAAATAAAATTAACAGGGATCCTTTCTCTGGGTGCATTACCGGCCGGAAGCAAATCAAAATATGGCAAACTCATTGCACCCCAGTTGTATGCACCCAATCATCAGCATTTTTTTAGTGTCCGACTCGACTTTGATCTGGACGGAACCGACAATGAAGTGCATGAGATTAATGTGGTGAGAGAAAAGAAGGGCCCTGATAATCCATTTGCCAATGCCTTTTATGCGCAGTCGACGCTGCTCGATACCGAACTGAATGCAAGAAGAAAAATGAGTCTTGAATCTGCCCGAACCTGGAAGATTGTGAATCCGAATTCAAAAAATAAAATAGGTGAGCCGGTGGGATATAAATTATTGCCGGGCGATAATTGCATTCCGTACGCCGACGAAGACACGAGCTGGTATCGCCGGGCCGGCTTTGTTCAAAATCACCTTTGGGTTACACCTTATAACGAGCGACAATTATTTGCTGCCGGCGATTATCCGAACCAGCATAGAGGGGGCGAGGGATTGATTCAATGGACCGCAGAAAATAAGTCCGTCACCAATACCGACATCGTCGTCTGGTATACAATGGGGCATACCCATATTCCGAGGCCGGAAGATTACCCGGTGATGCCAACCGCCTATATCGGTTTTTTGCTGAAGCCCAATGGCTTCTTTGATATGAATCCGGCCAATGATGTGCCGCCTTCTAAAATGACGAAGGCAGCTGGGACTGACAAAAAATGCTGTCACTAATCCGGGTTGGTTTTGAACGTAAATATAACAGTATGTATAATAATCATCCACTGCCCGTGACCGGTTTTTTACACGGAGTTTCCAAATCAATTGTGTCTGCAATGATCGCGGTGATGCCCAAGTGTAGTTTATGTGTGGCGGCGTATCTGAATCTTTTTAACATCATGGGAATTTCTGTGACGCGATATTACAGCTGGGTATTTCCCATCCTGACGGTCTTGCTGGGAATCAGTTTGACGATCGGATTTTTCAAAGCCCGTAAATTGAAAAATTATTTTACGTTTTTTATATCTCTGGTGGCCGTGATCATTTTACTCATCAGTAAAACGTGGTGGAAAGAGCCATTGCTGGCCTGGGTCGGACTCGGTATTTTTATGCTCGCCAATATCATCCAGCTCGTGCAATCGCGGAGAAGGTGTGGGG
>JAYWCS010000306.1:0-20810 GCA_043780315.1 Bacteroidota bacterium
GACTACGAAGAAAAATATGTTATCATCGAACTCATCGGCGAATGGAATGATGCCATTGAAAATGATATCATGAATCTCAAAAGAGAAGTGGCAGATAAATTTATGGCAAAAGGTATTTTTAAGTTTATTCTGATCTCCGAAAACGTCCTGAATTTTCATAGCGGAGATAAAGATTACTATGAAGAATGGCTGGATGATGTAAATGATCAGAACGGATGGATTGTCTGTATTAATATGCCGGAACAAACACAGTATGATTTCCAGCGAGCCAAACTGGATCGCTATATTAGTTTGGTCGAGCAGCCTGATTGGCGGATCTACAAGCCGTTCCATCTCTTCAAACACGTCAGTGACCTGCAGGAAAAACGGTTGAAGGATCAATGAGTAACGGGGGACATCGGGAAGTTCACCGCACGCCGTGTCTGTAAAGGGGCACGGGCATTCTTTTTGAAAAATAAATTTGTTGAATCAGTGGAATCGATTATTTTTGAATACTAATATGTTAATCGCAAAAGCATACCGTTATTTTAGTTTTTACTTTTTCTTCTATTTTAGGAGCGGACCGGGTATGCTTTTGTTAATCAGTAAGTAATTTTTAAAACTTAACAATAGAATCCCGGTCAAAAGCCGGGATTTTTTTTTATCGTATGCAACACCCCATTCAGCGCGTAGCCATTCAGGGATATGAAGGAAGTTTTCATCAGGAAGCAGTGCGCGTTTTTTTTGGAGATAAGACTAATATTCTGGCCTGTGCCCGTTTTCAGGATGTGGTTAAATCGGCTGCCGATCCTTCTCTCTGCGACGCCGCTGTGATGGCGATCGAGAATTCTATAGCCGGTAGTATTCTGCCAAATTATTCTTTGCTGCGCAATAGTGAACTCGTTATTGCCGGTGAAATTTATCTGCAGATCCGTCAGAACCTGCTGGTGAATCCGGGGGTAATACTGAAAGATATTAAGGAAGTGCATTCCCATCCGATGGCCATTCTTCAATGTTTGGATTATTTAAATCAGTACGACTGGAAACTGATTGAAACTGAAGACACGGCCCTCAGTGCCAAGCATATTCACCAGCGCAAGAGCAAACATATTGCCGGTATTGCGAGCAGTCTGGCTGCTGATTTATTTCAGCTGGAGATGATTGCGCCGGATATTCACACAATGAAAAATAATTACACCCGTTTCCTGGTGCTCCAACGAAAAGAAAATGTACAGCCGGTAAATCAGGCCAACAAAGCATCCGTCACATTTCATACCGATCATTCCAGAGGAAGTCTGGCGAAAGTATTGACACTAATTGCCGAAGGCGGGATTAATCTGAGCAAATTGCAATCATATCCCATTCCGGGCAGTGACTGGAAATATAGTTTTCATGCAGATATGGAATTTGAGGATACCAGCCATTTTGAAAAAGTCATCGAATCGATACGGCCGGCCATTTCGGATCTTAAAGTATATGGTGTGTATCGCAAAGGAACGCAGGATTAATGGTTGAATGACAAAGAAAAAAAGTTTGCCAATTTTTAAGATTATAAAATGCAGGAAGCTCAAAGACTGAACGGTATCGGGGAGTATTATTTCTCCAAAAAATTAAGGGAGATTGAATTGCTCAATCAGGAAGGGAAAAATATTATCAATCTGGGTATCGGAAGTCCCGACCAGGCGCCGCATCCGGAGGTAATCCGGGTTTTGCAGGAAGAGTGCAGCAAGCCCAACACACATGCCTATCAGAGTTATAAAGGATCTCCCGTTTTACGACGTGCGATGGCGAGCTGGTATCAGCAGTGGTATGGCGTACAGCTTAATCCGGATTCGGAAATTCTTCCGCTGGCCGGATCCAAAGAAGGGATCATGCATATCTGCATGACGTATGTGAATCCGGGCGATATGGTTTTAATACCGGATCCGGGCTATCCCACCTATCAGAGTGCGGCGAGGCTTGCCGGCGCGGAAGTAATTTCCTATGAACTCAAAGAAAAAAACGACTGGCTTCCGGATTTCGGTGAATTAAAGAAACTGCTCGCGACAAAAAAACCAACACAGGAAACGGTGTTGATGTTTGTAAACTATCCCCAGATGCCCTCTGGGCAACTTCCGGATAAAAAACTATTTGAACGGCTCGTTGCGTTTGCCAAAGAAAATCACGTTCTGTTGGTACATGACAATCCCTATAGTTTTATTTTGAATGATGAACCCATGAGTATTCTGCAGGTGGAAGGTGCCGGCGACCATGTGATCGAATTGAATTCACTAAGCAAATCGCATAATATGGCCGGGTGGCGTATCGGAATGATGATGGCTTCTGAGAAAAATGTAGAAAATGTTTTGCGATTCAAAAGTAATATGGACAGCGGGATGTTTCTTCCGTTGCAGCTTGCTGCAGCCAAAGCACTTTCCCTCCCGGGCGCCTGGTACGATCAGGTAAATCAACTGTATCGTAAGCGGAAAACAGCCGTGGAGTTGATGCTGCACGGACTGGGTTGTGTGTTTTCAAAAAAGCAGGCCGGATTATTTGTCTGGGCCAATGTTCCGCAGGAATTTAATGACGGATATGAACTGAGCGATCTTTTGTTATATAAATCGAATGTTTTTATTACGCCGGGTGGCATATTTGGCAATGCGGGAAACGCCTATATCCGGGTTAGTTTATGTGCAACGGAAGAAAATATTATGGAAAGTATCGAAAGAATAAAAAAGGCAGGCATCATAAAACCTACACAACATGTTTAATACGGTCACCATCGTGGGGGTGGGTTTAATCGGAGGATCTTTCAGTTTGGCCTTGAAAGACCATCAACTGGTTCAGAAAGTAATCGGTGTGAGTCGTACAGGGTCTACTGCACAAACTGCCCTGAAATTGGGGATTATTGACGCGATCATGTCGCTCGAAGATGCCGTACGACAAAGTGATTTGATCTATGTCGCCATTCCGGTGGATGCGACCCTGCCGGTGATGAAAACGATTCTGGATCTCCTTGAGCCCCATCAGATCGTCGTGGATGCCGGATCCACCAAACAGGCACTCTGTGAATTTGTGGCCGGCCATCCGAAAAGAAGTCGATTTGTTGCCACGCATCCGATGTGGGGTACCGAATACAGCGGACCGGAAGCAGCGGTGCACGATGCATTTCGCGGTCGTTCCTGTGTGATCTGTGAGAGAGAAAAATCGGCTCCCGATGCCCTGGCGACGGTAGAAAAAATGTATACTCTTTTTGGCATGTCGCTCGTTAATATGGGTGCGGCAAGTCATGATGTACATGCGGCGTATGTGAGTCATATTTCGCATATTACGTCGTTTGCGCTGGCCAATACGGTTCTGGAGAAGGAACGGGAGGAAGATGCGATTTTTGAATTGGCGGGGGGCGGATTTGCCAGTACCGTGCGGTTGGCAAAAAGCAGTCCGGCCATGTGGGGTCCTATTTTCATGCAAAACCGGGAAAACGTGCTCGATGTACTGAACGAACATATCATGCAGCTGCGAAAATTCAAGAGTTGCCTTGAAAAAGAGAACTATACTTATTTGAAGGAGTTGATGGAGAATGCCAATAAAATCCGGCGTATTTTAGAATAAAATCATCATGAATAAAGCTTAAATTTCAATGCCGTAGGGTTTGCGCTTTTCAGGCTGAAAGGCAGGGAAAAAACGTACCTTTGCGCAAAATTTTAGAAAAGTATGAGTACATTTGAAGGGCTTGGGTTACACGAGAATCTGCTGCAGGCAGTTACTGCACTAGGGTATACCCAACCCACCCCCATTCAGGAGAAGGCGATCCCGGTATTATTGAGCGGAACGAAAGACCTCGTTGGTCTGGCGCAGACGGGCACCGGCAAAACCGCAGCATTCGGGCTTCCACTGCTTCACCTCCTGAAAGTGGAACATCGTTTTCCTCAGGCGCTGGTGGTTTGTCCCACCCGCGAGCTTTGTATGCAGATTGTGAGCGAACTGGAGCTTTTCAAGAAATTCATGACCGGTGTTCAGGTGTTAGCGGTTTATGGCGGCACTTCCATTGGAATGCAGATCCGGGATCTCAAGCGCGGTGTACAGATTGTTGTGGCGACGCCCGGCCGTTTGATTGATCTGATTGAACGGAAAGCCATCAATCTTGAAGAAATTAAATACGTTGTACTTGATGAAGCAGATGAAATGCTCAACATGGGCTTTCAGGAAGATATTGAATTCATTTTACAGAATACGCCGAAAAGAGATGCCACCTGGTTATTCAGTGCCACGATGCCCGCAGAAATTAAACGCGTAAGCCGCAAGTACATGAAGGATCCGATGGAGATCACGGTGGGTAAAATGAACACCGCAAATAAAAATATTGATCATCAATATTTTATCACGAATGCGCATCACCGTTATGAGACATTAAAACGGATGATCGATTTTAATCCCGGTATTTACGGAATTATTTTCACCCGTACTAAAGCGGATGCACAAAACATTTCTGAAAAATTAACCCGCGAGGGATATGATATTGATGCATTACATGGTGACCTTACCCAGCAGCAGCGCGATAAGGTGATGGGCGAGTTCAGGGAAAAAAATCTGCAGTTACTGATCGCCACGGATGTTGCTGCGCGCGGTATCGATGTGGCCGGCATCACCCACGTAATTAATTACGAATTGCCGGACGATGTGGAAATATACACGCATCGGAGTGGGAGAACCGGAAGAGCTGGAAATACAGGGGTGTGTTTATCGATTATTAATTCCCGTGAAATGGGAAAAATTCGTCAGATTGAACGGATGGTACAGGTTCCCTTTCATAAAGTGGAGATACCAACCGGTAAAGATGTGTGTCGCAAACAATTTTTTCATTTCATGGAAAAATTACTGGCAGCAGATGTGAGCCACGGTGATTACGAATCGTATGTTCCGATGCTGCAGGAAAAATTTGCTGATGTGAGCAAGGAAGAAATATTGAAACGGGTTGCATCCAAAGAATTTTCCAGGTTCCTTAAATATTATGAAAATGCGGAGGATCTGAATGTGCGCGCTGTGCAACGGGACAGCCGGGAACCTTCTGCCCGCACGGGTCAGCGGGAGCGGATACCGATCGGTGGAAGCCGGGGCGCGCCGTCCCGTTCTACGTCCAGTTTTATACCCGGTAACAGCGATTTTGTAAAGTTATTCGTGAATCTGGGAACGAAAGATGGTTTTTATAAAGCAAGCTTTTTGCAATTCGTACTGGATATGAGTGATCTGCGCAAAGATGTTTTGGGGAAAATCGATATGAAGGAAATGAATAGCTGGATTGAAATCGATAAGAGCGCGGCTCAACAGATGATCAAGGCGATCGACGGCAAGAATTATAAGGGTAGGAGAATTCGGATGAACGATGCCGATAGTCGATAGCAGTGGTTAAGTGTGCGAATGTAGAAATGTGAAAATTCCGAAGGGGTTTTGCATAGTTGCATTTACACAGTTACACAATTTTACATTTACATATTCCCACATTTTAATCAGAATATATGGTTGCTACTAAATCAATGAAGGAAATCACCCAGCAGGCCTGGATCAAACGCCCGCTGATCATATCAGGTCCCTGCAGTGCAGAAACGGAAGAGCAGGTGATGCAAACGGCCATTCAGTTACAGGAAACCGGTAAGGTAGATATTATGCGGGCCGGCATCTGGAAACCCAGAACCCGACCGGGAAGTTTTGAAGGCATTGGAACCAAGGGTCTTCCCTGGCTGCAGAAAGCCCGCGAGCTCACTGGTATTCCGGTGGCCGTGGAAGTAGCAACCGCCAAACAGGTGGAAGATGCTTTGCATTTTGATGTCGATGTACTCTGGATCGGTGCCCGTACCACGGTTAATCCTTTCAGTGTGCAGGACGTGGCAGATGCACTGCGCGGCGTGGATGTTCCTGTTCTCATCAAGAACCCAATCAACCCGGATCTCGAACTGTGGGTCGGTGCCGTAGAGCGTGTGGCCAAAGCAGGCATAAAACAAATCGGACTCATCCATCGGGGTTTCAGTTCTTACGGAAATACCGAATACCGAAATGCCCCAATGTGGCATCTGGCTATTGAAATGAAACGACGCCATCCCGGTATGTTGTTTATCAATGACCCTTCCCACATCTGCGGCCGGCGGGATATTCTGCAGGAAGTAGCCCAGAACGCGATTGATCTGGATTTCGACGGATTGATTATTGAAAGTCATATTGATCCCGATAATGCATGGAGCGATGCGAAACAACAAATTACACCGGCCCAGCTCGGAGAAATGATCAGCAGTATCCGCTGGCGCCGCGAAGATGTGGCATCTGAAGAATATCATGCCGCACTGGAAAAATTAAGACAGCAGATCAACCAGCTGGATGATGAGCTCATGCAGATCATCGGACAAAGAATGAAGATCTCAGAAAAAATAGGCCAGTATAAAAAAGATAATAATATTACGATTCTGCAAACTAATCGCTGGAATGCGATTCTGGAAAGGGCTTTTAAGAAAGGGGATAAACTGAGTCTGAGCCAGGAATTCATCACAAAATATTTTGATGCCGTTCATATGGAAAGTATCAATCACCAAAACAAGGTGATGAATTCATAAGTAATAAACGATTGTATGCTAAAAAAAACCTTCTCATTTTCTTCTTCCAAGACCGCCTGTTATTTTGATGCATCTTTTGCTCAGATAGGGAAACTGGTTGAAAAAGACCGATGTATTTTCATTACCGACCAGCATGTTTTTGATCACCACAAAAATGCTTTTAAAGGCTGCAACCTCATTCAGATTCGTCCGGGTGAGTCGTACAAAGTACAGTATACGGTAGATCAGATCGTTGATCAGCTGATTTCACTCGGTGCCGACCGCAAAACAACTCTCGTGGGTGTGGGTGGTGGGGTGGTAACGGACATCGTTGGTTACGTAGCCTCTGTTTATATGCGTGGCGTTCCGTTTGGTTTTGTTCCCACGTCTATACTCGGTATGGTGGATGCTTCTATCGGCGGAAAGAATGGGATTGATGTGGGTCAGT
Source organism: Bacteroidota bacterium (assembly GCA_043780315.1). Classification (GTDB taxonomy): domain Bacteria; phylum Bacteroidota; class Bacteroidia; order Chitinophagales; family Chitinophagaceae; genus Puia. The sequence continues at coordinate 6,988 of JAYWCS010000306.1, forward strand.
TCAAGAATATGGTGGGAACCGTCCGGCAACCGAATTTTTTATTCTACGATGTATCGTTATTGAAGACCCTTCCTGAAAAAGAATGGGTGAATGGTTTTGCAGAAGTTATTAAACACGCGGCGATCAAAGACGCTAAACTTTTCCGCGAACTGGAAAAAAATTCAATTGCCTATTATCGTAAAAACAAAAAAGCGCTTACCGAACTTATCCGTAGAAATGTGATGATCAAATCGGACGTTGTGTTGAAAGATGAATACGAAGCAGGAGAAAGAAAACTATTGAATTTTGGCCACACGCTGGGGCATGCAGTGGAAAATGTGTATCAGCTGCCCCATGGTCATGCGATTTCTGTGGGTATCAAAGCTGCCTGCCTGATTTCTGAAGAAATGACCAATTTCAAAGAGACCGCCCGGGTGACGGGTTTGCTGCAGCAGTATGGCCTCCCCATAGATGTTCCGGTCGACTTCGGAAAAGTGATTGAAATTATGCGCATGGATAAAAAGAAAATGCGGGACGTAATGCATTATGTTCTGTTGGAAAAAATCGGCAAAGCGGTGATCAAGCCTATTCCGATGCACCAGCTTGAGAAACTTTTGTATTCCATCGCCCGAGCCAGATAATAAAAGATGAACGTTACGATATCTCCCGCCGTTATTCAGGGTATCATTCAGGCACCTGCTTCAAAAAGTTCCATGCAACGGGCTTGTGCAGCGGCATTGGTTTCAGAAACGAAAACGTATATTCAAAATCCCGGATCATCCAATGATGATTTAGCCGCGATTGGCGTGATACGCACACTGGGCGCTGAAGTGCAAAATGAACCGAATGGATCTCTACTCGTTACCAGTCGTGGTATTCAACCCGTCAGTGACTTTGTACATTGCGGGGAGAGCGGTCTCGGAATCCGGATGTTTGCACCTCTTGTAGCGATGAGTACCCATCAGATGACTATCGAAGGAGCGGGCAGTTTGCTGAGCAGACCCATGGATTTTTTCGATGAGATATTTCCGATTCTCGGGGTGTCCGTGCAATCGAACGGGGGCAAACTTCCCCTGCAATTAAAAGGACCTTTGCGACCTGTCAATATTCAAATGGACGGATCCCTGAGTTCACAGTTTCTTACGGGCTTACTGATGGCCTATTCGGCTTCGGATGCCAAAGACGTTTCCATTGAAGTCAGCAATTTAAAAAGTCGTCCCTATATCGACCTAACGCTGTCAGTTATGCGACAATTCGGATTGAAGGTGCCGGCGAATAAGAATTATCAGGCATTTTATTTTTCGTCCGACACGTGGAAAAAACCAACCGGCACAATTAAATATACAGTGGAAGGTGATTGGAGCGGAGGGGCTTTTCTAATCGTTGCCGCCGCAATTGCCGGAACTGCCATTATTCGGGGCCTCGATCCCGATTCCACGCAGGCGGATAAAGCCATTCTTCAGGCATTGGTGGACGCTCAGGTACCTTTGCTGGTTTCTAAAAATGAAATTAAGGTAGGATTCGGTGAAACGGCTCCGTTAAAAGCTTTTCATTTCGATGCAACGGACTGTCCGGATTTATTTCCTCCTCTCGTTGCGCTGGCTTCGGTTTGCGAAGGATCCAGTTTTATAAAAGGAGTGAGCCGGCTTGCTCACAAAGAAAGTGATCGTGCATTGACATTACAGGATGAATTTCGGAAACTGGGGGTTGATATATTAATCAATGGCGACGTAATGGGCATAAAAGGAAGAACGGTTTTGAAATCTGCTACGGTGCATAGCCGGCATGATCACCGCATAGCGATGGCCACGGCAGTGGCTGCTTTACGGGCGGAAGGTCCGGTGCAGATTGAAAATGCGGACGCTATCAATAAATCCTATCCGGATTTTTTTGGCGACCTGACCAAACTGGGCGTATCTGTTCATGTGTTAGACAAGATATTTTAATATGAATTCATTTGGCCGTTTATTCAGAATGACCATTTTTGGTGAATCCCACGGAGAAGTCGTGGGCCTTACGCTGGATGGGTGTCCGGCCGGATTGCCGCTCATGCCGGAAGATTTTTCTGTCGACATTGAAAGAAGAAAAGGCGGTATCCAAAAGGGAACCACCCCGAGGCAGGAATCCGATTTGCCGATTTTTAAAAGCGGCGTTTTTAACAATAAAACAACCGGCGCTCCGATTACCATTCTTTTTGAAAATAATAATACCAGGTCGGGTGATTACGAAAAATTACGCGTCATCCCGCGACCGGGACACGCCGATTTTGTCGCGCACGAAAAATTTGGAGGTCTTGAAGACTATCGCGGGGGCGGGCATTTCAGCGGACGATTAACCGTTGCCCTGGTGGCGGCGGGGGTAATTGCAAAAAAATTATTACACTATGTGCAGACGGAAGTCCGTGCGGAAATAAAAGAAATTGCCGGATTAACAGATCTCGATGCCGGTCTCCAAAGAGCCATCGATGCAAAAGATTCGGTCGGCGGTATTGTAGAATGTCGCGTAGAAAATTTACCCGCCTCGCTGGGAGAACCATTTTTTGACAGTGTGGAATCGTTGATTTCCCATGCTGTGTTTTCTATTCCTGCCGTTCGGGCCATTGAATTCGGAACGGGCTTTGCGGCAGCGCGTATGTTTGGTTCACAACACAATGATGCGATCGCAGATCAGACGGGTAAAACGATCACCAATCATGCCGGTGGGGTTGTTGGCGGGATCAGCAATGGCAATGAATTGATATTCCGGATTGCAATTAAACCAACCTCTTCGACACCCAAAGAACAGGAAACTTTCAGTCGGGAAACCGGCAGCCGGGAAATATTTTCCGTGAAGGGACGTCATGACTTATGTATTGCCTTGCGTGTACCGGTCGTGCTGGAGGCAGTCACTGCCTTGGTTCTGGCAGATTTACTCTTACTCGAACAAAAACTTCCCCGCGTATTGAAATAAGAGGTTGCTACTAGTCTGCCAGCGATGCCAATTGTTTGAAAGAAAGATCCAATACATCAAAAGTTTCCGCTTTTGGCCAACTGAAATGCCACCATTCGGTAGGCAACGGAACAAATCCGTATTTTTTCATTACCTCGTTTAAGAGATCACGGTTCTGCATCTTGGTGGAATCAGGATCCATAAAACCCAGGTGCGCGGAATCTGAAAAATGATCGAAAGATGTCGGCATCGGTAACAGCTGATGGGATTTCAGATCGGCAAGTGACAGGTCGACGCTGACGCCCCGGTTATGACCACTGCCTTTAGCTGGATCGGCGGCATACCGTGCATCTTTCACCAGTTCCCAAAATGCTTCCGTAACGGAATAAGGGCGATACGCATCAAAAATAACCACGGTCAATCCGCGGCGTCTTAAATCCGAAACAACCGAATACAACGCGCGATAGGCCGGCGCTCTGAGGTAAGTCTCCCGGGTATTTTCGGGGTACATGCATCTGCCCATGAAATTATTTTTTGACGCATACCGCAGATCAAGCAGGATGCCGGGTATAGGGGAAAGGGCTATCATTTTTTTCTCCGGTTGCCGGCTTACACTTATTTTATACTTCGGAACGCTGTTAATATAGGCCAGTCCATAAAAGCTTCGGGGAATGGATTGGGCAATGCTATTGAATATTTGTAAAATGAAAATGCCGGATAAGAGAGTCGTTTTCCAATCAACAGGCATTATTTTGTTATTCATCTAATATGTCGTTTCTTTAAAGAACTCCTGAATATATACAAATCGTTTTGATGCTGATGAAACTACGTAGATTGTATTTTTTAATCTTTCTGTCGCTGGGATTTTTTTTTATACAATGTAAAAATAAAGGAGACAAAGCTCCTGAAAAAGACATCGTCCGGAATCCGGCCAAACTAAGTGAGACCACCGCGGAAGATATTCATCATACGCTGGATTATCTCAAAGTCCATGAGGGCCGGCTCAATGATTCGGTGAATCTGGATTACACAACGCTAATAGATAGCTTTTACGAAGCCAATCAATATAAACCGATCTGGATGCGATCCGACAAAACGATTCCGGAAGGTGTTTCTTTCCTTCACCTGATACAGAACAGCCGGTTATGGGGTCTTTTTCCGAACGATTATCATTACAATATGCTGGCCTTTTTTGACCGGGCTTTTGCATTGGATACCAATGCAGTCCGGAATGCTGCTTTGTGGGCCCGCAAGGATTTGTTGCTCACGGACGCTTTTTTTCAAATGGCCAAAGACCTGCACCTGGGGCGGATTCCTTTTGATACAGTGACCCTTCGGACAGATACCGTTGTCGGTAATTCATTTTATACCGGGAATCTGAATCAGGCTTTGCAGTCGGGCAATATAGCCGGCGTTTTACACGCCCTCGAGCCCAAATCCAAGGGATATGACTCCCTGAAATCTTACATCGGGGCGTTCATGGATTCGGCCAATTTTGCCCCCTTTACCTACCTATTATATCCTTATAATGATTCGGTAAGTTTTTTTCACCTCTTACAAAAGCGGCTGGTGGAAACTGGAGATTTATCCGATATCGTACCCCCAATGAGTATATTCCAGTTCCGGGAGGCGATCATTCGTTTTCAGCGGAAATATGAATACAAAATCACCGGGCATATTTCAAATTCTGTCGTAGATAAACTGAACAATACGGATCTGGAAAAATTTAAACGCATTGCGGTTACTCTTGACCGCTATAAGCAACTTCCCGATAGTTTGCCGCAGACCTATGTTTGGGTTAACCTGCCCGGATATTACCTTCGTGTAATAGAAGACGATACGGTTGTATTTACTTCCAAAGTTATTGTGGGCGGATTTCTGACCCGCTCGCCCCAGCTGACCAGCGACATTTCGAATTTTATAACGATGCCGCAGTGGACCGTTCCCTACAGCATCATTTTTAAAGAGATGTTGCCAAAGATTCGCCAGAATGTCGATTATCTGGCAAAAGAAAATCTGATGGTGGTGAACGATGAAGACAGTGTAGTGGATCCGCATACGATCAACTGGATGAAACTGAGTAAAACGCATTTCCCCTATCAGTTAAAGCAACGACAGGGAGACGATAATTCTCTGGGAGTAATCAAATTCAATTTCAGAAATAAATACAGTGTGTATCTCCACGATACCAACGTTCGCTGGATGTTCAGTAAATCATACCGCGCAATCAGTCATGGTTGCGTGCGTATAAAGGAATGGGATAAACTCGCCAATTATCTGGTACGAAATGATAGCACATCTTCCGGCGAGCTCAAAATACCGTCGGATACCATTAAGGCCTTTATAGACCGGGGGGAAAAACATATGTTTAGCGGCTTTCGGAAGATGCCGCTGTATATCCGTTATTTTACCTGTGAGGGGATCAATGGCAAAATCCGGTTTTATGAGGATATTTATGATGAGGACCGGTTGCTGACGCAAAAGTATTTTTCGAATAAAAATCCTTTTTAGACGTTTAAAGATAAGCGCTCGGTTGGATACCTGCGGTTCGGGCCATTGTCTTGTCGTCGTAAAACGATGCGTATGAAAAAAATTCTTCTCTTAGTCATTTTTTCTGCCTGCACAACTGGCGGAAAAACACAGGACATTCAAGAAACTTCTTCGAAGTCCGTTAAAACATACAAACCAAAGAAATCTAAGAAAAGAGTTGATAGCAAAGCGCTGGTCCATTTCGGCACGGCGAGTTTTTATGCAAATAAGTTTGAAGGAAGAAAAACAGCGAACGGGGAAATTTTCAGTCAGCTGAAATTTACCGGCGCCAGCAATATCATCGGTCTCAATCAATGGGTGAAAGTGACCAATACGCGCAATCATTTGTCCGTCGTTTTGCGGATCACCGACCGGATGCACCACAATAATAAACGCCTTATCGACCTCAGTAAAGCGGCAGCGAAAAAACTAAAATATACCGGCTACGGCCTGGCACATGTTAAAGTGGAAGTGCTGGGGGAAAAAAGACCCAAAGAATTTGCAAAATAGAATCAGGCCACAGCCTTATTCACCAGCGCAGCGGCTTCGCTAAGTAAAATGGCTGACTGTACTTTCAATCCACTGTCTTCAATCAGTTTTTTCGCTTCCACTGCATTGGTGCCCTGCAAGCGTACAATGATGGGAACATGAATATTTCCGATGGAATGATAGGCATCAATAACACCCTGTGCAACGCGATCGCAACGCACGATGCCGCCGAATATATTGATCAAAATGGCTTTTACTTTGGGATCCTTTAAAATGATCCGGAAACCGGCTTCAACAGTCTGTGCATTGGCGGATCCGCCCACATCCAGAAAGTTGGCTGGCTCCCCGCCACTGAGTTTGATCATATCCATGGTGGCCATTGCCAGTCCGGCCCCGTTCACCATACAACCCACATTACCATCGAGTTTCACGAAGTTGAGATTGTATTTGCCGGCTTCCACTTCAGTGGGGTCTTCCTCGCTGATATCGCGCATGCCTTCCAGGTCGGGGTGACGCATGAGTGAGTTATCGTCCAGATTCATTTTGCAATCCACCGCGATGATTTTTTCATCGCTTGTCTTGAAGAGCGGATTAATCTCTAGCATACTGCAGTCTAAGCCGACATACGCATTATAAAGGTTGGTTACAAATTTGACGCAGTTCTTAAACGCTTCTCCGGAGAGACCCAGGTTGAAGGCGATTTTCCTTGCCTGAAAACCCTGCAGGGCAGCGCCGGGAAATACCCACTCTTTGAATATTTTTTCCGGTGTATGGTGCGCCACTTCTTCAATATCCATTCCACCCTCTGTACTGTACATAAAAACGTTCTGTCCTTTGGAGCGATCCAGCAAAATGGAGAGATAGAATTCTTTCACGGGATTAGATCCCGGATAATATACATCCTGGGCGACGAGAACTTTATGTACCACTTTTCCTGATTCCCCGGTTTGAATGGTAACCAGCGTGCCTCCGAGCATATTGGAAGCAAAATTGCGTACATCCTCGGCACTCTTGGCGACGGCCACGCCGCGTTGTTCGGTGCCGACGATTTTACCTTTTCCGCGTCCCCCGGCATGAATCTGGGCCTTCACTACCGCGAAGGAATTACCGGTATTGACTTTGATTTGTTTATATGCCTCTTCGGCTGCATTGGCCGAATCAACGGGAATTCCTTCCTGAACGGGTACGCCATATTTTTTCAGCAATTCTTTCGCCTGGTATTCATGCAGATTCATCGACAGATAATTTTGACGAATTTAAGCGTAAAAAAGTAAATGAAGAAAACAGGAATAGGACGACCGGGAATATACAGGTGGCCACGTCATTAGGGCTTTACGACTGGCTTCAGTTTATCTTTAAAGACTTTCTCAAATTTTTCCACTTTCGGACGAATTACAAAACTGCAGTAAGGCAGACTGCCATGCAAGCGGTAATAATCCTGGTGGTAATTTTCGGCGGCATAAAAATGACTGAAAGGAGAAATCTCTGTTACGATTGGACTATTATAAGCACCGCTTTTATCCAATTTAGTTTTATATTCTTCTGCCTTTGCTTTTTGATTCGCATCGTGATAGAAAATCACACTTCGGTACTGGGTACCCGCATCATTCCCCTGCCGGTTGAGCGTCGTCGGATCATGCGCCTCCCAGAATACTTCCAGTAATTCGTCAAAGCTGATCACGCTGGGATCGTAAATGATTTGCAAACATTCAGCATGGCCGGTGTTGCCTGCGCAAACGTCTTCATACGAAGGGTTTTCAACTTTGCCACCGGAATAACCGGAAGTGACTTTGAGAACCCCTTTGAGTTCCTGAAAAACGGCTTCGGTACACCAGAAACATCCCGTTCCAAACGTGGCGGTTTCGGTTTTTACATTGGGCGGGATGATTTCTTCCGACATATTGATACGTTGTGTGGACGATGATTGACATGAACCCAGTGACAAGGCACTGAAAAGAATAGCGGTAAGCATATAGGTTTTCATTATTTTCTAATGCAATGTACGGCCGTATAATACAGGCAGATTGCAAGATATATGACAATTGAAGGCTTTTAAATGTTCGTTAACTAACTTTGTTGGGAATGATAAAATATTTCCCGGAATCGGCCCTGGGGCAGCTGGAATTTGATAAAATCAGGGATTTACTCGCTGAAAAATGCAAATCTGCCTTCGGAAAAGAAAAAGCGTTTTCTCTGCGCATCCATACGCGTCGCGAAATAATACAGGTTGAATTGCAAAGAACCAGCGAATTCAAAAGTCTGCTGGAACAAGGCCAGTATTTTCCAAACGAAGACAACCTGAATCTTTCCCGCGAAGTTAAATTGCTCGGTTTACCCGGTGCAGTGCTGGGGGCAGAACAGTTCCTGCAGATCCGTAAACTGGCTGATGCTCTCCGACAGGTTTTTCACTGGTTCGACCGGGAACGCCGGTTGGCTTATAGCGGCCTCGCATCGGTGATCCAGGACTCCTACTATGAAAAGGCGATCATTGCTTCCATCGATGAGATTCTCGAAGAAAACGGACAGGTGCGCGATCGCGCATCTCCGGAACTGGCCAATATCCGGATGTCTTTGTTCAGAAAGAGAAATGAGTTACGGCGCTTATTTGACCGTATTGTTTCCAAGCTGAATAAATCGGGTTTCGTAGCCGAAACAGAAGAAGCTTTTCTCAATGGCCGTCGGGTGATTGCCCTTTTTGCAGAGCACAAAAGACAGGTAAAGGGAATTCTTCATGGGGAGAGTGACAGCCGCAAAACCTCGTTTATTGAGCCGGAAGAAACGATTGGTCTTAATAACGAAATATTTTCTTTAGAAAATGCAGAGGCACGGGAAGTGAATCGCATCCTGCGGGAGCTCACTGCCAAATTATCTGTGTATGCACCGCTGTTACATGCCTATCATGAGATCGTGGGTGAGTATGATTTCATTCAGGCCAAAGCGCGGCTGGCCGTTGAGATGAATGGTATTTATCCCAATGTGCAGGACGGTTCGCATATCCACCTGATAGAAGCCTTTCATCCGTTACTATTGTTATATCATCGTAAATCGATGAAGAAAACCATTCCGGTGAACCTGAAGCTGGATGATAAAAGCCGTTTGCTCGTGATATCCGGGCCGAATGCGGGCGGCAAAACGGTCACGATGAAAACGATCGGACTGCTGCAACTCATGCTGCAAGCGGGTTTGCTGATACCCGTGCATCCCCATTCCACGCTCGGGATTTTTAAACAGATCATGATTCATATCGGGGATACGCAGAGTCTGGAGTTTGAACTCAGCACCTATAGTTCCCACCTGATCAACATGAAACATTTTATGGAAGAAGCGAATGGACGAACGCTTTTTTTTATTGATGAACTCGGCAGCGGCAGCGATCCCAATCTGGGCGGTGCATTCGCGGAAGTCATCTTACAGGAGCTGGTGAAAAAACACGCATTCGGCGTCGTGACTACCCATTACCTGAATCTAAAAGTGATGGCCAACAAAACACCGGGTATCATCAACGGCGCGATGGCCTTCGATGAAAAAAGTTTGCTGCCCTTATATAATCTGATCATCGGTAAGCCCGGCAGTTCGTATACTTTCTCGATTGCAGAAAGAATTGGGTTACACCCCGACCTCATTAAAAATGCCCGGAAGCTGGTTGATGAGGAACATTTCAGTCTGGATAAATTGCTGAACCGCACTGAGCAGGATTTACGCAACCTCGAAATCAGGGATCTGGAATTACAAAAGCTGGTAAAGGAAAATGAAAAATTAAAAATAGAACTGGAGAAAACATTACAGAAGGAGAAACATCGCCAGCAGCTCGAAATGTTGCAGGAACAAAATAAGATATCTTCTGATCGATATGAATATCTAAAGGAGATGGAAAGAAAGCTAAAACAGATTATATTCGACTGGCGGAAAAGTGAAAATAAACAGGAGGTGATGAAACAAATGCAGGTATTGCTGTTTAATCAGAAAAAAAAACCGGTTAACGAAAAAGTAAAAAAGAAATTCGATGCGAAATATGAAGAGGTGCAGGGAGATATTCAGGCCGGCTCGGCGGTGAAAATGAAGAAGGGTCATCAGGTGGGTACGGTGAAAGAAATTCGAGGGAAAAAAGCAGTGGTGCAGGTGGGCATGATCCCCATTACCATGGATATTGTCGATTTGATATTGATTCGCGATAAAGAAAAGCCGGAAACAAATAATTAAATCACATGAACGTAAAACAACTGGCTGCTGAAAAAGCTGTTTCCTTTCTTGAAGACGGAATGACGATTGGTTTGGGTACTGGCTCCACGGCCTACTGGGCCATAGAGAAAATTGGAGAAAAGGTAAAAATGGAAAACTGGAAGATCCGGGCGATTGCTACCTCCGTGCGTTCGGAAGAACAGGCACGCGGGCTGGGGATTCCCATCGTTGATTTTTCTTCTATCCAATCGATTGATATTACGATCGACGGGGCAGACGAAGTGAACAGATATTTAGAACTGATCAAAGGGGGTGGGGGCGCATTACTGCGGGAAAAAATTGTGGCCACCAACAGTAAACAAATGATTGTGGTGGCCGATGAATCCAAGTGGGTGCAAACCCTGGGTAAATTTCCTTTACCGGTGGAAGTGGTACATTTTGGCTGGGAGAGAACATTTGATAAACTGCAGTTACTGGGTTGCGTTGCAAAAAGGAGAATGCAGGGAACAGAACCGTATCTGACCGATAATGGAAATTTTATTGTAGACTGTGCCTTTGGAGAAATTCCGGATGCCCCTGCACTACATATCCTGGTTAATAATATTACCGGAGTGGTTGATAACGGCCTGTTCATCGGCATTGCCAGCAAACTGATACTGGGTTTAAATAGTGGAGAAACCCGTGTCATCTGCCAATAAATTCCTGCTATGATTTTCTCCGGAATGCTCCGATCTGCTCGAAAGGGACTGCGCTTTGTGCTGCAAAAACCGGTTACCTGGATCGCGGAAAAAGTTTCTTCAGCTCCTGATAAAATGGATGTCATGGAAGCCCTCACGGCATTATATCAGGAATCTTTCAAACCGGAAAGTAAAAAACTACTGCATTTTAATCTGGCCGATGTCAATCAGCGGGTGATTATTTTCAGCGATCAACACCGCGGTACAAGAAATGGAGCCGACGATTTTGGGATCTGTGAGCATACGTATCTGACCGCGCTGAAATTTTATAATGATAAAAAATATTTTTATATCAATCTCGGTGATTGCGAAGAACTCTGGGAGAATACTATTTTTGGTATCGCCAAAAGTAATGAGGCGGTGTTTGCTGCCGAAGAATTATTTATTGAACGGGAAGCGTATTGTAAAGTATTTGGAAATCATGATTTGTTCTGGGACAACGATCCCCTGTCTTCGGTATGGTTAAAAAAAATCTATGGGAAGGCGATCCATGTATATACCGGTGTATTGATTCATATCGAATTTGGGGGAAACGGATGGTTGGATGTTTTTTGTACTCATGGCCATCAGGGAGATAAACAAAGCGACGGGAATGCCTTCAGCAAATGGTTTGTGAGTTATATCTGGGGTCCGCTGCAGAATTTTCTCGAGATCAATATCAATAGTTCGTCTTCCAATGATAATTTAAAGACGTTGCACAATATGTATATGTACGATTGGAGTGCGGCGCGGGAGAACACCCTGTTGGTAACGGGTCATACTCATCAGCCGGTATTTTGTTCACTCACCCATCTGGAAAGATTATATCTGCAGTTGGAAAAAGCAAAGACCAGTAACGATGCGGAAACGCAAAAAAAGATTCAGCAGGAAATTCCGCGACGAAAACGGGAATATGATTTTGTCAATAATTCGTTCAACCAGATGAAGCCCAGCTATTTTAATTCTGGCTGCTGTTGTTTCGACGACGGAACGATCACCGGCATTGAGATCAGCGATGGATGTATCCGTTTGATCAAATGGAATCTGGTGAACGGAATGCCGGAACGCAGTGTCGCAGAAGAGGAAACGCTCGAAAAGCTGGGTCAGCGGCTAAAATTGTAAATCCTGCAGCGGGTCGGCTATAATATTAAAAACCCTTCCATCGGTGCTGGAAAGGGTTTTTAATATTGTTATGGTTGATTTTACATGCTGGCGTGCAGGTAGTCTTTTAACTGAGAAATGGTTTCCTGCTGGTGCTGGATGGTTTCGCGGATCAGATCATGGATGGAAATGATGCCGAATATTTTATCATTTTCAAAAACGGGGAGATAGCGAATATTTTTATCGGCCATTAACTGCATGCAATATTCAATGGTATCATGCAGGTTTACCGGCGGAAGGTCGTTCGACATGATTTCCGAAACGAGTGTGTCGGTAGACGATTTGCCTTTCAAAATAACTTTACGTGAATAGTCTCTTTCTGTCATCAGACCGAGATAAAGCTGATTGTCCAGCACCATCACGGAGCCAATATTCTGAAAAGACATAATTTCCAGTGCCTCCAATACCAACGTGGAAGGAGAAACGGCGGTGATTTTTCTTTCTTTGTGCAGAAAAATATCAGATACTTTTTTCATTTCGGCTGTTTTAGGTGGAGAATCGTTAAAAGTAATTTACAATAAATTATTTGATATATGCCGGCCGATTATGAACAGGCCGGAAATGCCCTTTTTTTTGCAAGCCGGCCCGGGATGGCGTAAATAAGAAAAGGCCGGCACATGGCCAGCCTTTATCTATTGAGATAACGGTCTATTGGTTCAGAATTCTATTGCTTAATGAAGGCGGAGGCAATCGCCAGCACTTCAGACATTGTCAGGGGCTCATCAAAGGCTTCCTGAACGGATGCGGGCGAAGAAGTGGTGATAGTGGTAACATCCACACCGCCTTGAGTTACATTATCTTCTGATATCGTTCCGGCATAGACTGCATCGGGAACACCGGCAGTCGATTTTCCGGTAATCCAACCTTTCTGACCACGGATACGTCGAATTTCTGAGGCATGGCGGGCTTCAACGGAGTGAATGTCCAGCGCAACGGTCAGGGTATCGGTACCCAGCAGATTTGCTGCCTGTCCTTTATAAGCCCGAACGCCGGTGTCTTCAAAGGCATTGGCAAGGGTTAAAAACGTGGCATAGTTGGTGAAAACATCCGGGTAGGCGCCACCGGCGGTAAAATCAAAATTGGGTTTTGAAACCGGAGTACCGCCAGCGGCAGTAATTGCACCCTGCAATAGCACAACATGGGACGATTCATGCTTGCTGATTTGCTGGATGACGACCAGATCCGAAGCAGGAATCAGGTTGGATGCATTCAGACCCATGGTGTAAAAGGTAGACTCCAGAAATTCGAGCGTCAATGCAAAATTTAATACGTCGATGGCGGAAGTGGTAACGAACGCGTAAGATTTATTCGCCTTTAACATCAGGCCGACCGGAAACATAGCCAAGGCAGATTTGAGGCCGAATGATAAACCATTATTCAGCGCTTCCCGCCGGGTGAGGGCTTTATCTGTCGGTTCTTTATTTTCTAACTGTTGAATGATATCTAATGCTTTCATATAATGTGAGATTAATAATTAAAATAAATTAAGGAAGTTGAGTGGCGGAAATTTTTGTCGTGAGGAAGGTATTGGCTGTAGCAACAATACTCGGACCACCGGTTGTAGAATTGGGTGTTCTGGAAAAATCCAGTCCGGTAGTCATATTCACAACATCGTCCCCTGCAAAAGAGGCCGATTTAGGACTCAGCAAATCGCGGATGGTGGCTGCATGGCGGGCTTCTACCGAAACAATTTTTCCCGCAAGCAATAAATAATCGACACTCTGAATGTATTTACCAGCACCATTATAGGCCGATACCCCCGTATCTTCGAGAGCCTTGGCAGTCGATAATACACTGGTGCGATCACTGAAATTCACCGAGCTGAAATTGGGTGTAAGGCTT
>JAYWCS010000307.1:0-8026 GCA_043780315.1 Bacteroidota bacterium
GTCGCACGGCGGCTGAATTTTCTTTTTTTTTGGCGGTGCCGACAATGCTGGCAGCTTCTGTGAAAAGTTTCTGGGACGTGCATAAAGAGAATCCGGAAGTATTTGTCAAAGACAACATGACCCTTCTGATTGTTGGCAGTATCGTAGCATTCATCGTCGCACTGCTGGCGATCCGTTTCTTCATTACCTATTTACAAAGGCATGGATTTAAGCTATTCGGCTATTATAGAATTCTGGCCGGCTCCTGTATTCTGATCCTCATTTGGAAAGGGATTATTCATTCTTAAAAGAAGTTCGTATGCAGACAGCCTCCAAAAAAGTAATTCGCGGATGGGCTATGTACGACTGGGCGAACTCAGTTTATAATCTCGTAATTACCACCACGTTTTTTCCGATTTATTTTACGGCCGTTACAAAAAAACAGTTCGGTAGTGATATCGTTCCGTTCCTTGGAAGAAAGTTTGTCAACTCTTCTTTGTACGATTACTCACTCGCCGTTGCGTATCTTTTTATTGCCCTCCTATATCCGGTACTGACTTCCATAGCAGACACGCGGGGGAATAAAAAGGCGTTTATGAAATTCTTCTGTTATATGGGTGCGCTCGGATGCGCACTTCTTTATTTTTTCGATGGAACAAATCTGTGGCTGGGGATTCTGTGTTTCATGCTGGCGTCCATGGGTTTTGTAGGCAGTCTCGTTTTTTATAATGCCTTTCTTCCTGAAATCGCCGCCCCGATGGATCGGGATCGTGTCAGCGCCCAGGGTTTTTCTTATGGATATATCGGTAGTGTGATCTTACAGCTGATTGGATTTGCGCTGGTTGTTTTACTGCCGGGCGATCCTTTTCTGGCGCCGCGGATAACGTTCCTTCTGGTGGGCATCTGGTGGGCTTCTTTTGCCCAGATGACCTTCGCTGTCTTGCCGGAAACGAAATCGAAGGGAACCATCGGATTGAATATTATATCAGAAAGTTTTGCAGCGATGAAGAGCGTTTACCAGGGGATAAAAAAATTACCGGTGCTGAAGAATTTTCTCCGCGGATTTTTTTTCTACAGCATGGGTGTGCAAACGGTGATGCTGGCAGCAACCCTGTTTGGTAGTAAGCTGCTGCAATTACCCGATACGAAACTTATTATCACCGTGGTCATTATTCAGCTGGTGGCTATCCCGGGGGCGATCTGGATGAGCAGACTGTCGGAGAAATTTGGTAACCTTCGGGTGCTCATCTGCATCGTGCTGTTTTGGATATTGATTTGTCTGGCCGCTTACAATACCGCCTACTATAAAGAACAGGGCGGTAATCCGGAATTCGGATTCTACGGATTGGCCATTGCGGTCGGATTGGTGATGGGCGGCATCCAGTCGCTGAGTCGCTCCACGTATTCCAAGCTCATGCCGGAAACCCGCGATACGGCGTCTTATTTCAGCTACTATGATTTTACTGAAAAAGTGGCGATCGTAATTGGTATGTTCAGCTTTGGAATCATTGAAGAAGCGACGGGCAGTATGAAAAATTCTGTTGTGTCTCTGATTGTATTTTTTATATTGGGATTGTGGGGGCTCTTCCGGGCACAACGTTTGAATCGATTATCGGTCGATGTATAATCCGTCAGCCATCAACGGTTAACTAATGAATCTTTACACAATCAATACAGGCTTTTTCAAACTCGACGGGGGCGCGATGTTTGGCGTTGTTCCCAAATCGATCTGGAACAAAACAAATCCGGCCGATGAAAATAATCTATGCACCTGGGCGTTGCGCTGTTTGCTGGTAGAAACCGGCGACCGCCTGATACTAATCGATACCGGCCTGGGCAATAAGCAGGATGAAAAATTTTTCAGTCATTATTATTTACAGGGAACTCAAACCCTGGAGGATTCATTCAAGGCCGTCGGTTTCAGCATGGAAGATGTAACGGATGTCTTACTCACTCATCTTCATTTTGATCATTGTGGCGGCGCGATCTTCCGATCTGGAGATAGGTTGTTGCCGTCATTCCCCCAGGCGGTTTACTGGAGCAATGAAGATCATTGGGCGTGGGCTACGGAACCGAACGAACGCGAGAAAGCATCTTTTCTGAAAGAAAATATATTACCGATACGGGAGAGTGGCCAGTTACAGATGATTCCGGTAGGGATGGAAATAAACAAGGATCGTTTGGCGACCAGTCCTTTTTTAAAGGATTTCAATCTACGGTTTGTGAACGGTCATACCCGGGCGATGATGCTCCCGCAAATAGAATATAAAGGACGAACGATTGTATTCATGGCTGATTTGTTGCCCTCTGCCAGTCACCTGCCGATTCCCTATGTAATGGGATACGATATGTTTCCACTCACTTCTTTAATGGAGAAAAAATCATTTTTGGAAGAAGCGCTGGCCGGCAATTATGTTTTATTCTTCGAACACGACCCCTTACATACCTGTTGTACATTGCAGAAAACAGAAAAAGGTATCCGCGCGAAATCGTTTTTTAAGTTAGAGGAACTTTAATTGATTGGGAATTTCGGGGAACATTCATTGGTCGTGAATCGTGAATAACAATAAGCGTGCAATGGATTTCAATCAACTGAAAGTTTGAATCAGATATACATAATAAAATTAATTATTTTACGTTTTCAACACTACTAACCCCTTTTTATAGATTGAAAGGCTGTCCAGTACAACCCCGGATGGCCTTTTTTTATTTTAGCGGGGTATCTTCTTTCAGAAAAAATGCTTCAGAAGAATAATCAAATGTTTTGGGGGCGTTCTCTTTATAATTTTCATCATAGGAAACGAATACATACAGCCAGAGGGCGCGGCTGATACGCATGAACCAAGGTTGGAGCACCACCAGCAGTACACCATTGATACCCATCCACCAAAAAAAACGATGATCGGTTAAGGAGAAGCCGATGGTCAGCCACCAGAATACAAAACTAAGTGCACAGAAAATAATCGTGATAGCGTAACTCACATAGGCCGTTCCATACCAGAAACCGACCTCGAGTTCATAGAGCTGGGAGCATTCCGGACAACGTACCGGCATTTTGAGCATGGTCTTTATATGCCAGGGGTTGGGATCGGTAAACATATTTCCCCTACGACAATGGGGACATTTCATCGAAAACAAGCTCCACAAAAATCCTGGTTTCCCCGACATAATCGAATTTATGTAAAGGTAGTTGCTATTTATCGGAGTTATGAAGCAGGTATAATTTGAGGTGTTTGAGAAAAGTCATGTGGGAAATCTGTATGGCAATCACCAATCCGAATAATCCGTCGAGAAATCCGGCGCGGAGAAAATAGCTTTGGAAAAATGCCCACCCGGGATGGGCAAAAATATTAAACACGTTTGTTTTTTTGCCTTTTTCGAAGAGGGATTCAGCGGCCAGCGAGCTGAATTTATTATTTTGTGCGACGTGTTCGGCGACGGTGCGGTACGAATAGTGCAGGATTTCGCCCGGCAAGTGCTGTACCGAAATATCTTCCTGTAAAACAATTTTATCGTGCGGGTTAATGCCACCCCACTGGGCTATTCTTTTATCGAATAAACGGATTTTTGTATCCGGATACCAGCTTCCATGCCAGATGAATTTCCCGCAATAATTACTGCAGCGGTTCATTCGGTAAGCCCCGTGCGTAAATTTTTGTTTTGCCTGCAGGACCGCCGCTGCCAGTGCCGGATCCAGTGCCTCGTCCGCATCCAGACTCAGCACATAGTTATAGCTGGCCAGTTCGACGGCCTTATTTTTCTGCTGAATAAAATCCTTGAATACTTCCCGTTTTACGATCGCGCCCCGGCTTTCGGCAACGGCGACGGTTTGATCGATGGAGTATGAATCCAGCACCAGAATTTCGTCTGCAATGGATTGAACGGAGTCGATACAGCGCGCAATATTCATCTCCTCGTTAAATGTAATAATGACTACGGATATTTTTTCCATGAAAGGGGTTGAATTTATACTGCAGTACTCATGACGGTTTCAGAAATATCCTGGCCATTTTTTCTTTCACCGATCTGCTGCCGCCACATCGCATAATAAAGCCCTTTTTCATCCCGTAGAGTACTATGTGTGCCGGTTTCAATCACTTTACCTTTTTCGAGCACATAAATCCGATCCGCATGCATGATCGTGGACAACCGGTGGGCAATCAATATCGTAATCTGATTTCTTTGGGAAGAAACCTGACGGATTGTTTTGGTGATTTCTTCCTCTGTCAGTGAATCCAGTGCGGAAGTGGCTTCATCAAAAATCAGCACACGCGGTTTTCTTAACAGCGCGCGGGCGATCGACAATCGTTGTTTTTCCCCCCCTGATAATTTTAGTCCGCCTTCTCCTATCATCGTTTCCAATCCTTTCTCTGCTCTTTCGAGCAGGTTGAGGCAGGAGGCTTTTTGAAGTACGTCCATCAAATCGGCTTCCGTTGCCAGCGGGTTGACGAAAATCAGATTTTCGCGAATCGTCCCGGAAAACAGCTGGGTATCCTGGGTAACAAAACCAATCTGATTGCGCAGATCGTTGAAGCTGATGGAATTTTCATCGAGATGATTATAAAAAATACGGCCTTCCAACGGCCGGTATAAGCCAACGAGTAATTTCATGAGCGTCGATTTGCCGGAGCCCGAGGGTCCGACGAAGGCAATCGTTTCACCTGCCTGTACATCGAAACTAATTTTGTCTATCGCATAATGCTGCGCCGTCTTATGTTTAAATACGACTTCCTGAAAGCTCAGCTCTTCCACTTTGCCGAGGGATTTTGGATTGATGGCTTCCTGTTCCGGAACTTTCTTCATTAGCGCATTTAAATTGTTGAGCGAAGCTTCGGCTTCACGGTAAGAGAGTACGATGTTGCCGATATCCTGAAGCGGTCCGAATACAAAAAAAGAAAAAATCTGCATCGTCAC
The DNA here is from genome assembly GCA_043780315.1 of Bacteroidota bacterium. Classification (GTDB taxonomy): domain Bacteria; phylum Bacteroidota; class Bacteroidia; order Chitinophagales; family Chitinophagaceae; genus Puia. Next base: position 4,894 of record JAYWCS010000307.1, read on the forward strand.
GAGCTGTCCGGCATTCATCTTATCCTTAAAAATCAACCACATCAATATGAATAGAATCACCTGACGCAGGGTATTGACAAAAGTGCCCTGCACAAAGCTGATGCTGCGAATGCGTTTCACTTTGGTAAGTTCCAGACCCAGAATTTTATAGGTATTTTTATTCAGCCGGTTCACCTCTTCCTGGGTGAGTCCGAGACTCTTAACAAGTTCAATATTCCGTAAAGATTCTGTGGTAGAGCCCGCCAGCGAGGTCGTTTGGGAAACGATATTTTTTTGAATGATTTTTATTTTCTTGCTTAATACATTGCTGATAAAAGTGAGCAACGCGATGCCTACGAGATAAACGATCGGGATACTCCAGTGGATCCAGATGGCGGCATACGTGAAAACAAAAATGACGCCGATGATGACGCCGAACAGCACGTTGATGAAATAGTTGATGAACTTTTCAGTATCCATCCGCACTTTCTGGAGAACACCCAGCGTTTCACCGCTGCGCTGATCCTCAAAATCTTCGTACGGCAGTTTCATCGCATGCTGCAAACCGTCGGTGAAAACTTTGGCACCGAATTTCTGAACGACCACGTTCATGAAATAATCCTGGAAATTCTTGGCGATCCGGCTCATCATAGCCACCCCCACACTCAGGAGGAGAAGGTTGATTACACCCGGATGTGTCCAGGAAAATGCAGTGAAAAAGCGATCTGCCGAAAAATTATTATGCAGCTTCCGGGCCTGCACGTATTCGTTGGAGAGGTTGACGATCTTACCTAAAATGACCGGATCTAAAAGCGAAAAGCCAATATTGAGACTGGCGAGGACTAAAGTCAGTATTACCAACCCTTTATAGGGTTTCAGGTAAATAAGTAACGTCTTCATGGATACAAGTTATGCAAAACCCGCGAACAGGCATGCTCAGCCGGCCCAGGATTCCCGGTCCAGGCTTCGATATTGAATGGCTTCCGCCAGGTGTTCCGTTCGGATTTCCTCTTTTTCATCGAGGTCCGCAATAGTGCGCGACACTTTCAGTATACGATCGTAGGCGCGGGCGGAGAGATTTAATTTCTCCATGGCCGATTTCAATAAAAGCGATCCGGATTTTTCAATCCGGCATATTTTTTTCAGCAGGCTGCTGTCCATCTGTGCGTTGGCATAAATACCCGGATAGTCCATAAACCGACGATTTTGTTTTTCGCGGGCCCGTATCACCCGGTCACGGATTTGTGCCGATGACTCGCCCGGATCAGCTGATGATAATTCCTCAAAACCCACGGGTGTCACTTCCACATGCAGGTCGATCCGGTCGAGCAACGGACCCGATATGCGATTCAAATATCGTTGAACGGCGCCTGGCGGACAACTACACGCACGCTCCGGATGATTGTAAAATCCGCAGGGACAGGGATTCATACTCGCGAGTAGCATAAAGCTGGCAGGGAAATCAATGCTCATGCGCGCACGGCTGATATTCACTCTTCTTTCTTCCATCGGCTGGCGCATGACTTCGAGAACGGATCTTCTGAATTCGGGTAATTCATCTAAAAATAAAACTCCGTTGTGAGCCAGCGAAATTTCGCCGGGCTGCGGTAATCCTCCGCCACCCACGAGCGCCATATCTGAAATCGTATGATGGGGTGAGCGGAACGGACGGCGGGCAACGAGCATGGAATCCGGTGGTAGTTTTCCTGCGACGCTGTGGATCTTGGTGGTTTCCAATGCTTCCTGCAGATTGAGTGGCGGCAGGATGGTGGGCAATCTTTTGGCGAGCATGGTTTTGCCGGAACCGGGCGGCCCGATCAGAATCGCGTTGTGTGCCCCGGCTGCCGCAATCTCCAGGGCCCGCTTGATATTCAGCTGACCCCGCACATCTTTAAAATCAATATCAAAATCGTACTGGGTCGAAAAAAATCCCGCCTGCGTGTCGGGTGCCCGGGGTTTGATCCGGATCCGTTCATCCAAAAAATCGACCACCTCGCGGATATGCGATACCGGATATACGGCGAACTGGTTTACAATTGCCGCCTCGGCACTGTTTGATTCCGGGACGATCATTCCCTTAAAATTTTCTTTACGAGCCTGAATTGCCATCGGTAGCGCCCCTTTCACCGGAAGAATACTCCCATCCAGATTGAGTTCCCCCATCATGATATACTGCTGAAGGGAGTCCAGATTTTTCAGCTGACCACTCCCGGCTAGAATGCCCATGGCGATGGGCAGATCAAAAGCAGAACCAGACTTTCTGATATTGGCCGGGGAAAGGTTGACCAGCAATTTAATGCGGGGCATGGAAAAACCATTCGTCTTCAGCGCACTCTCCACCCGCTGCAGACTTTCCTTTATCGCGTTGTCTGGCAGACCGACAATAAAATAATTCTTCCCTTTCATCACATTCACTTCTACGGTGATGGTAATTGCATCCACCCCATAAACAGCACTTCCATAGGTTTTAACCAGCATGATTTGTTTTGTGCCTGCAATGTATTGTGTGAATGGACGCCGGACAATTACCGGAAGATGGAATTTATTTAATGGTCATTTGCCTTTAAACACCGGTTGGCGTTTCTCCAGAAAGGCAGCGGTACCTTCTTTCATGTCTTCTGTTGCAAAACATTCGCCGAACAGGCGTGTTTCCAATGCATAGCCGTCTGGATTTCCGGCGGCATTCACCGCCTCAATACATTTGGCAATGGCCAAAGGCGCTTTGCTGATTATTTGCAGCAGAATGGCTTTTGTTTTATCCAATAATTCTTCCGCTGTGCATATATGATTCACTAGTCCGTATTGCAATGCCAGCGGGGCAGGAATCAACTGACCGGTGAGCATGGCTTCCATGGCGGGTCCTTTGCCGATCAGCCGGGTGAGTCGCTGCGTTCCGCCAAATCCCGGGATCAGGCCCAGACTGATTTCCGGTTGGCCGAACTGCGCGTTTTCACTGCAAAGACGGAAATGGCAGGCCATGGCTAGTTCACATCCTCCCCCCAGCGCAAAGCCGTTTACCGCGGCAACGATGGGCTTGGGTGCGTTTTCGATTTTAAAGAAAATATCGAGACCTTCTTTTGCCAGGGCCATGCCTTCTTTTTTGCTGAGCCCGTCGAAACCACGGATATCGGCGCCTGCGGCAAACGCTTTATTT
>JAYWCS010000308.1:0-4443 GCA_043780315.1 Bacteroidota bacterium
TCATGAACCCAATTCCGGCATATTCAAAGATTGGCTCGATATGGATGAAACCGGTTACATCAAAACGATCCCCGGAACTTCGAAAACAAATATAGAAGGGGTGTTTGCTTCCGGGGATGTGCAGGACCGGATCTACCGCCAGGCCGTAACGGCAGCGGGCAGTGGATGTATGGCTGCCCTGGATGCAGAAAGATGGCTCACCATGAAACCCCATGCATGATCACGATTGAACTTCAGCAAATGATTTTCCATGAACACCACGGTGTATATGAAGAAGAGCGCCGGGTGATGAACTCTTTCGAAGTCAATCTGCATGTTTCCTATCGCCAGACAGAGGCGGTGTTTGAAAAGATTACAGATACTATCAGTTATGTTAATTTATTCCGGATTGTAGACGAAAAAATGAAAGAACCCGTTTTTCTTTTGGAAAAAATATGTCAGGGTATTATCTTAAGCATTAAACATCAGTATCCAACCGTATCCGAGATCAAAATCAGTGTTTATAAACTAAAAGCTCCCATCGAGCATTTTATCGGGAAGGTCGGCGTAACGATGCATCAGACATTTAAGGATTAATCAATGTTTCGACTGCTGGCTTTATTCATGTTCATCCTGCCATGTGCTTTATTTTCTCAGGATATAAATCAATTGCTGAAAGAAGCCCAGCAACAGGAATTTTCATTTCATGAAAATGAAGCATTTCTCAAATATGCGGAAATTTTAAAGTTAGAACCCGCGAATTTGGTGGCTCTCTGCAAATGCAGTGAACTTTCCTGCCGGATCGGCGCCCGACAACCAACAAAAGATAAGATGCATCCCTATTTTACCGCTGGTAAAAATTATGCAGCAACGGCATACCGGTTATATCCGAATTCTTCTTCCGCGAATTTCGCCATGTCACTATCCATCGGCCGGGTTTCGCTTGTCGGTACCAACCGGGAACGTGTGGAGATGGCCCGGGATGTACGAACGTATGCTGAGAATGCTGTTCGCCTGGATCCAAATAATTTTGGCGCTTATCATATTCTCGGACGTTGGAACTACGAAGTGAATAATCTGAACCTCGCAGAAAAAACATTTGCAAAAGTTCTATATGGCGGATTACCCAAAGCCAGCATCCAGCAGGCAATTTATTACTATGAAAAAAGCCGTTCGATCGATCCGGCATTTCTGCTGAATTATCTGGAACTGGCGAGAACCTATCACCATATGGATGACGACCGGAAAGCCGTTGCCTATCTGCGTATTTTACTGAATTTACCCAACAGAATGTACGACGATATGCGGGTGAAAGTTCAGGCAAAACAAATGCTTTCAGAATGGCAATAATCCCGCGGGCAATCAGTCAGCAAATTTTAGTATTATTGCGCTTCGCATGACGTCCATCAGACCACATTTTGATATTCATATTGATAATCTTGCAGCAGAGGATGCCAGTCAATGTCGCCTGCTCATTGAAGTAGGTGCCTGTTCACTCATCTTTGTACTATTAAATGTGCGCGGGATGAGGCCCGTCACCATTCGCGTATACCACTGGAGCCGGCAAAAAAATAATGACGGGGAAGCCATTTTTCGGGGAATATTGGAGGATGATGAGATTCTGAGTCGCTTCCAGCCGAATGAAATTTTCCTGGTTTATAATTATCCCGAAAGCAATCTCGTGCCGGAGAAATTTTATAGCGCCGGCGTGACAAGGCCCGTCACCGACCTCATTTATGGTGACCTGAGCACCGATCTGTTATTCGATGAAAAAATTCCCTGGTTCGAATTTCATAATGTGTACCGTGTGCCCGCCCAGATCCATTTTCTGATGCAGGAGAAATTTCCAAGAGCTCGATATTGGCATTTTTATAGCCTGCAGCTGAAATGTCATAAAATGTTTACTGCAAAAGAAGAAGCCGCTTTTGTAAAAGTTTTTTTCTATCCCGATAAAATGATTCTGCTGGCCAGCAAGAGCGGGCAATTACAACTCATCCAGCATTTCACTTATCAGAATTCCAAAGATGTTTTATATTATCTCCTGCACTGTTGTCACGAGTTGAAATTGGACCGTCAGGAATTGATACTGGAACTTTCCGGCATGATCGATATCAAATCTGCTTTGTATGACGACCTTGAATTATATTTTTTAAATATCCGCTTTGATCAATTGGAGGATAGTATTAAGCATACCGACGAGCTGCTGGAATTTCCAATTCATTTTTTCTCTTCTTTGTTGAAAATGACCATATGCGTATAATCGGTGGTGAGTGGGGTGGAAGAAAAATTCATCCGCCTTCTAAAATGCCGCATACACGTCCCACAACCGACATTGCTAAAGAAGGACTTTTTAATATTCTCGAATCGAACCGCGAAATTGACGGATTGAAAACCCTGGATCTTTTTGGAGGAACCGGTTGTATCAGTTTCGAGTTGGCATCCAGGGGAGCTGCCGACCTGACGATCGTTGAAAAAGATAGTAACATGCTGGCTTTCATCCGAAAAACAGCGGAGAGCCTGGGCCTCGTGCAAATAAAAATTATTCCTTCTGACGTGTTCCGGTTTCTGAAAAAAACCGATACGGATTATGACTTTATTTTTGCCGGTCCCCCGTACGCCCTTGATAGCATTGACTTGCTGCCCACTGCGGTGATAGAAGGAAATATTCTGAAACCAAATGGCTGGTTCGTGCTGGAACATACGCCGCGCAACCGCTATAACAGTTTTCCGCTTTTTGTCACCGAACGAAATTATGGCAGTACCATTTTTTCCATTTTTATTAATAAATCCTGATGCAGCCTTTTTTTATTAGCGGAATTGGTACGGGTGTCGGCAAAACACTGGTTGCCGCCCTGCTCACCGAAGCGCTGGAGGCAGATTATTGGAAACCAGTGCAGGCGGGATTTGAAGTGGGCACCGACAGCAGCTGGGTAGCGGCGCATATCCGAAATACCCAAACGATTATTCATCCAGAAACCTATCGTTTGCGTTTTCCGGCTTCTCCCCATATTGCAGCAGCTAAGGAAAATATAAAAATAGAATGCAGCCGGATTGCGGAAGCATATCAGAAGATAAAAAGCGACCGTCCGCTGATTATCGAAGGCGCGGGTGGTTTAATGGTGCCGTTGAATCAAACCGAATTTGTGGTGGACTTGGCAAAACAACTCGATGCCAAACTGATTCTGGTGAGCCGCAATTACCTGGGCAGCATCAACCACTCCCTCTTAACCGCCCAATTCTGCCGGGCACGCGGCTTGTCCGTTGCAGGGTGGATTTTCAATGATCAATACCTGAATTACGAACAGGAAATCTGTGAATGGTCCGGATATCCCGCCCTGCTTTCGGTACCGTTATTAGAGTCTGTTACCCCCGAGCGCCTATGCCGTCTGGCTAAACTTCATGAGGGATCCCTGAAGGAAAAGCTGCTGGGCAATTCCGGTCATCCGCGGGAATAAGTTATCTTTATTGGTCTGTATGGTGAATCTCAACTATCCGTTACTGAAACCGGTCAGAATTCTGCTGCTGCCGTTTTCGCTGATCTACGGAACAATTATTTATATCCGCAACTGGCTGTTCAATAAAAATTTTTTACGGTCAGCTTCCTTTAATCTCCCGTTGATTTGCATCGGCAATCTTTCTGTGGGTGGAACAGGTAAATCGCCGATGGTAGAGTTTCTGCTGGAAAAATTAAAAGATATGTTTCCGGTAGCCGTGCTAAGCCGCGGATATAAAAGAAAAACCAGGGGTTATGCACTCGCAACCGCGCGTAGTACGGCCCTTGAAATTGGAGATGAGCCCATGCAGTTTTTTAACAAATTCCCCGATGTGACGGTCGCCGTTGGGGAAGAACGGGTGTTTGCCATACCCCAACTGCTACACGACAAACCCGATACCCGAGTGATTATTCTGGACGACGCCTTTCAACACCGGTCGGTGACGGCTGGTTTCAATATTGTGTTGACGGAATATGGGAATTTATATACAAGGGATTGGTTCCTGCCCACCGGCGATTTACGCGACCAGCCCCAGAGCGCCCGACGGGCAGATGTGATTGTGATTACGAAATGTCCGCCAGACCTTTCTCTTTCGGAAAAAAATCAGCTCATAGAAGAAATCAAACCCACGGCCCGGCAACATGTTTTTTTTTCGGCCATCTCCTACGGTCAGCCCTACCAGGTGATCACCGGCGAAGCCTGGAAAACGACCCAAAAAACCGAGGTCTTGCTGGTCACCGGCATTGCAAATCCGGGTCCGCTGAAAAGTTATCTGGAAGAGCAGTTCAACGGCTATGACGAACTGGCATTTACTGATCATCATATTTTTTCCATTGACGATCTGAAACATATACTCAAACGTTTTCATCAGATACAGGCAACGGAAAAAATAATTCTGACAACGGAAAAAGATGCCGTTCGCCTACAGAAATTTTCACAGGAACTGCGCAGTTTACCGGTATACGTGATG
>JAYWCS010000309.1:0-3380 GCA_043780315.1 Bacteroidota bacterium
CCCAATCCTGCCCGAGCCATATAAATTTATTCAGGTCATCATTGGTTCCCTCAGAATAACTGATGCTGCCAATACAAAATTTTTCAATCGCGTTGTGAATGGTTTTTTCATCGTTGGGCCGCGGATTGATACATTCTCTTCCGAGCGTTTGTGCCCAGGCCAGATCCCAATGGGGTATCGGATATTGGCAACTCATCGAGTGTGTGATATCGGGATAGTGACGAATGGGTATGTCGGCATTGACCAGCTGACGGAGGATACGAACCGGTATTTTCACCCAAGGTCCGAATACAACTCCGCCGAACCAGGGATAGTGTTTGTTCACTTGCGCAAAAAAATGGTCAAACCATTTTTGATCGGTATCGAAACCCTGCGGTGACACCCATATTTTTGCGTCCGGATGATATTTCCGCAGCACGCGCGCCTCTTTTTCCAGCCAGCTGAATAATACATCCGGTGCCAGATCGCCCGGATCAGCGGAGGGTACAAATATCGCGTCCAGTTTGGGCAGGGAGGCGAACACTTTTTCTCTTTCGGCGAGCTCATGGGCGATGGAATCGGGGTGAATATAATCGGCCCCCACATTCGGATACCACATCCATACATCCAGTCCGTATTTTTTACAAATGCGCGACTGTTGCACCACCATCTGTTCGGGTGGCAAGACCATATGCGCACTACTGGCCTGATCATCGGTGCGTGGTGGCAGAATCTCGATGCTATTGGCACCGAATAAAGCCAGATCGCGGATATACTGATCGAACATCTGCACACTAAAAGCATCATAGGCATTTGTCTTCGCCCGATAACCCAATTGATGGCCTCTTAATTTGTAAAACGGCGTTGATGATAATGCCATATTTCCTTTGAGTAAAATATTCCCTGGACGCATTTCGGCTTTGCGCAATAGCCAGCCAACACCGTATAAGAGTCCGCGCGCATCTTTACCAACTACGATCACATTTTTTTCCGATTTAAAAATCTGGAAGCCTTCTGTGCCGATGGGCGGCAAGGCATTCAGACTGATCCGTTGTTTTTCAGAAAGTCCGGATAAATTATTTTCATCCAACAGTAAAATAGCTGGCGAATCGCCGAAAGCTTTTTGTTTTGTTAAAACCAAATGAATGCCAGATCTTTTTTCGATCTCCTCTTGTAATATTTTCGGCGTCTGGAGAAGAAATTTTTTATTATCGGTGAGAAGCACAATTTTGGCCTGCGTCCAATCGATGGTCTGGGCACTCGTTTTCCAGAACCCGCCAATAAAAAAATAACAGCAGAATAAAAATCGCAAAGTCTAACAGGATTGAAAACGTGTCTTCATATGGCGTTATTGATTGAAGCGAACCCTTAAAAATATCGAATTGTTACCGAATCGTTATTGTATCTATTTGAAGTATCTTCTTGCCATTTGGAACGTCTAATACAATATAAAATGTCTTGATTTATGAAAAAGTTAATCGTCGTTTTGATCGGTTTGTTTATCGCCGGGGCCGCATCGGCTCAGGTAGGACATGGTGGTTTTCGCGGTCACGTCTATGCCATACAACCCCGTATCAGTGTGGGGTTGGGATACTATCCATTTTATAGTCCATTTGGTTTTTATGGGTATCCGTACGGGTCCTATTTTCCATATCGGGCGGGTTATGCGCGCGAAAGTAAGCTCCAGAGAAAAGAAGAGGATATCCGGGCTGATTATTCCGATCGCATTTATTCCGTTCGGCACGACAGCAGTCTGAGTTCCAAACAGAAACGCGAAACGGTCCGTTCCTTAAAGAAACAGCGGAAACAGGATCTCCACGATCTCGTGGCAAATTATCATAAGCAACCGGTGAATCCGTAAAGGAAAGACCTTTTATTGTACGTTCACCGTTTTTGTGCAGCCGGAAGTTCAATAATAAAAGTACAACCCTCACCGGGCGAACCGGAAACAATAATGGTTCCATGATGGATGTCCATTATTCTTTTACAGATCGCAAGACCGATCCCGTTGTCTTCAAAACAGATGGTCACTTTACCATCACTTTCTTTGCCCCAGATTTTAATGACGGGGGGATGGCTGGTAAATTTTAATGAATTGCGAAAAAGATTAAAAAAAGGTGCGACACATAATTCATATTTCTAAAAACCGATGGGATGCTTTCAATTGTAATGTGTGCTCCGGTTGCGGATATTCTTGCCTCTACATCGTACACCGTCCATTCAATGGCCTCTGAAATATGAACCGAATCCATCTGGTTGTGCGAGGCGATATAAATGAACGGCGTCAAACTGGCATTGGCTTTCGCCAGACTTTCTTCGGCCTTGATCCGACGCGCAATCGATCCGGCTAGTCCCGGTTCCCGTGGCAGAACGGAGAGCATCATTTAAAAGAATATTTCTAATTAATTAATTTGTAATATTTTGTTGTGATGAAATTCATCGCATTTGCTTTATTCTGCTGCTTTTGTATAGTCACTGCGCATTCGGGATATGCTCAGTCAGACATTGTCACGAATTCACCGGCGCCCCTTGGCTTTTCGGCTATACCGAAACTGAAAGTGGAAAGATCCTGGGTGTACGTGCCCGAAAACAACTGGTACTATTCCCACCATCAGTCGATTGTCCATTACCGCGACCGCTTTTTTGCCATCTGGTCCAACGGAATACGCGATGAAGATGCACCCGGACAGCGGGTGATGATTTCTTCGTCGCAGGATTTTTTTCACTGGTCGCCCGCCAAACAACTGGCCGCGCCCACGCTCTACAAGAAAGATACCCTCAATGTGCTCACGGCGGCCGGATTCAATGTATATAAAGATACGCTGATCGCATATTTCGGTCAATATTCACCGCATCGCGAGAATACGCATCTGAGCGCGTTATACACAACCGACGGCGAGCACTGGAGTGCGCCGATCGATCTGGGTGTGCCGGTCAATCCCAACCACGGACCGCAACCTACACACACTGGCCGACTCATCATCAGCGGCAATTTTGTATTTCCTTTCACCGACGATCCATCTGGTTTACGCGGATGGAAGCTCACCAGTTTTTATGCTGATTCATTGTACAGTGAGGATAATCCGGATAGTTTCTACCGGCCCGCAATCGCCATGGGATATCCACCGCTTTGTGAAGGATCTTTTTTTGAAACGAAAGATCATGCATTGCACATGCTGCTGCGCGCAACCGATGATGGGTACAAGGGACGTTTGTGGCAAACCAATAGTTATGATAACGGGTCGCATTGGGCAGGCGCGGTGGAAGCGTCTTTCACCGACAACGACAGTAAATTTCATTTCGGTCGTTTGCCCAACGGAGATTATTATTATGTAGGCATTCCGGATACATTGCATCGCAGTCAGCGTAATCCACTCGTGCTATCGGTTTCAAAAGACGGT
>JAYWCS010000310.1:0-2205 GCA_043780315.1 Bacteroidota bacterium
GGTTGACGGTTTTAGGTTGACGGTTTTAGGTTGACGGGACTAGGGGGTGTAGGGAGAAGATACCGGCCGCGCTTCGCGCATCGATAAAATACTATCCACGATAAATTCAGACGTGCCACGCCAGGGTAAGGTTGACAAATATTCTTTATAATGTAATTCGAATTCTTTGCCACTGTTGTTCATAAGCTTATTTGCAACCGTTTCATTGACCACAGAAAAACGAAATTCATTCGATTGCGCTGAACCTGCCTGACCGCCCTGAAAGCCAGCTTGTATTAACTTGCCTTCATAAGTTTTAAAGGCAAAACCCTTTTTCACCAGGTTATTGAGTTGACCGGCTTTTACGCCTTCTCCAAAAACCCAGAAACAACGATAATAAATCCATCCGGCACCAATAAACAGTGCGATCAATAAAAAAATACTGATAAATTTTTTCATGCGTAAAATGTTTACAATCCGTATTTGTCTGTCAAATATATTAAAGCCGCCATATTAATGGCACCTAATTCCAATTCTCTTTTATTTACATTTTCAAAAACATCGCTGGAAGCATGGTGGTAATCAAAATATCGCTGCGAATCCGTAATGAGTTCCGCAGCCAATGCCCCGGTAGATTCAACCAACGGTTCCACATCCGCACCTGCACCGGATGAAAAAAAGGCCGTTACACCATAGGGTACAAACAACGGAATCCACGATTGGATAGCAGCCATCTGCGTTGGATTCCCTTTCAAATTAAATGCCCGCGGCGTAAAACCACCCGCGTCACTTTCCAAAGCAAACAGGTGTCTTTCTTTTTTTGTCCTTGCCTGCGAGCTATATTCTGCGGCACCCCCGCCCCCGTTTTCTTCATCGGTAAATAATACCACCCGCAGGGTGCGCTTCGGCTTGTACCCGATCGCTTTCAATGCGCGCAACACTTCTATCGAATGAACGCAGCCGGCACCATCGTCCTGCGCGCCTTCCGCCGGATCCCATGAATCCAGGTGACCACCCACCGTAATAATCTGATCGGGAAACTCAGAACCTTTCCATTCTCCAATCACATTATATCCAGCCGTATCCGGTAAGGTATGCGCGTGAGTAGAAATATAAAGCCGGGCATCTTTTTGACTGGCCGCAGCTACCAGCTTATCTGCATCCTTAAGACCTACTGCAAAGGCAGGAATTTTCGGAAATGAATCATTATAAACCATCGCCCCGGTATGGGGAATATTATCGGTCGACTCCGTCATCGACCGCACAACAACCCCCACGGCACCATATTTTGCTGCCCGGCTCGCACCCAATGACCGGTAAACGCCAGCTTCAAAATATGCCTGCATTGTCCAGACAAAATTCACATTGAAGGCATAATTATAAAATACAATCTTACCGCGGATATCGTCTTTTCTCTTTTCCAGTTCATCAAAAGTCTGAATCAAAATCATGGGCGCCGTCAGGCCACCCGTTTGCGTGGACACCGAATTGCCCAGCGCAATCACCGCCAGCGACTGCCGCTGCTTTCCTGCAATCAAAGCCGCTTCATCCCGTCCGCCCCGTACCCAATGCGGAATCTTTGTTTGCTGCAAATAAACCCGATCTGCACCGGCTTTTTTCAACGCGTCCTCGCCCCATTTCTCGGCCATATAGGTTTGCGGACTACCCGAAAGGCGCGGGCCAATCGTCTTGGTCAATGTATGCAGGTTGCTATAAGCGGCACTGTGCTGAAAAATCTCATCGGCTATTTTTCGGATAAACAGGGAATCTGACTGCGCATGAACTGATCCGGCAAATAAATGCAGTACCGGATAAAACAAAAAACAACGCATATCTGTTTATTTACGCTAAGATAAGAATTGCAGGGTTCTTATGACAGGCTGAAAAAACTGACTACCTTCACTTTATAATTTTAATAATACCAGCACATGCGGATCGGAATAGTTTGTTATCCCACTTTCGGTGGAAGTGGTGTTCTGGCAACAGAACTCGGTAAAGCGCTCGCGGACAAAGGACATCAGGTACACTTTATTACCTATCAGCAGCCCGTCCGGCTCACCGAATACAATGCAAATATTTTCTATCATGAGGTTCGGGTTACCACTTACCCATTGTTCGACTATCCGCCGTATGAAACGGCTCTTTCCAGTACGATGGTGGATGTGATCATGAATCATCAACTCGATCTGTTGCATGTGCATTATGCTATCCCGCATGCTTCTGCTG